>NZ_JBEZIB010000009.1:0-263264 GCF_040650855.1 Streptomyces sp. NPDC048606
TCAACTTCTGGCGTTGATTTTTGGCACGCTGTTGAGTTCTCAAGGAACGGACGCTTCCTTTGTACTCACCCTATCGGGCTTTCCTCCGGGCTTTCGTTCTGTGTTCTTGCGTTTCCGACTCTATCAGACTCTTTCGGGCCCGATTTCCTCGGTGCTTTCGAGGTTCTGCGCTTTCGCGCTTTCCCTTTCCGGCGGTTCCGACTCTATCAGAAGTTTTCCACCGGATTTCCCGGCTTCGTGTCCTGAATGAGGAGTCGAGTGTGCCCTCTCGGAATTCAATTCCTGGGGGCGAGATGAGACTTTAAACCATCGCTGCCGAACTTGTCCAGTTCGAGGCAACCGTTCGAATCTACCTCCCCGCTCCGACCGTGTCAACAGCCTTTGCGGGACGACGAGGAGACTAGCAGCTCAGCGGGCTCGTCCGCACATCACGCCGCGGTGGGCAGGGCCGCCGTCCGGTCCGCTTCCTCCACGTCGCCCACCTCGCCCGCGCGGGCGGCGCGGCCGCCGAGGACGTACACGTAGACGAGGAAGAGCGCCTCCGCCACGACGCCGATGGTGATGCGTGCCCAGGTGGGGAGGCCGGAGGGGGTGACGAAGCCTTCGATCAGGCCGGAGACGAACAGGACCAGGGCCAGGCCGATGGCCATGCCGAGGGCGGCGCGGCCTTGCTCTGCGAGGGCCGCGCGGCGGGTGCGGGGGCCCGGATCGATGACCGTCCACCCCAGGCGCAGGCCCGTGCCCGCCGCGACGAACACGGCGGTCAGTTCGAGCAGGCCGTGCGGGAGGATCAGGCCGAGGAAGACGTCGAGACGGCCGGCCGAGGCCATCAGGCCGATGCCGACGCCCAGGTTCGCCATGTTCAGGAAGAGGATCCACAGCACCGGCAGGCCCAGGAAGGCCCCCATGACCAGGCAGATCGCCGCGGCCTGCGCGTTGTTCGTCCAGACCTGGGCGGCGAACGAGGCCGCCGGATGGCTGGAGTAGTACGTCTCGTACTCACCCCCCGGCTCGGTCAGTGCCTTCAGCTGCTCGGGGGCGGCGATGGAGCCCTGCACCTCGGGGTGCGTGGCTATCCACCAGCCGATGAGCACGCCCAGGGCCGTGGACAGCAGGGCGGTGGGTATCCACCAGCGGCGGCTGCGGTAGACCGCCGCGGGGAAGCCGGCGGTGAAGAAGCGGGCCGCGTCGCGCCAGCTCGCCCGACGGGTGCCGGTGACGGTTGCCCTGGCGCGGGCGACGAGCTGCGTGAGGCGGCCCGTCAGCATCGGGTCGGGGTGGCTCGACTGGATCAGGGACAGATGGGTGGAGGTGCGCTGGTAGAGCGCGACGAGCTCGTCGGCCTCCGCCCCCGTGAGCCGTCGGCCGCGGCCGAGGAGCTGCTCCAGGCGCGCCCACTGCGCCTGGTGGGTCGCCACGAAGACGTCGAGATCCATCCGGCTACCGCTCCCCTGCCCCGGGCCGTACGGGAGGCCACCCGATTCGGCTTACTTCTCCTGTGGTCAGCTTGGCAGACTGGAACGCACAGGGGCGGGTCAGGTCGGTGAAAGGGTGCGTTCGGTGAGCGATCTGGTGACGGGCGACGCGGTCGTCCTGGGTCTGCGGCCTGCGAGGCTGCCGAGTCGGGCGCTGGCGATCCTGCTCGACCTCGTCGTGTACGTCGTCGGATACCTGCTCGTCGCCCTCGGCCTGGTCTTCGCGACCGCCTCGCTGGACCCGGCCGCGCGGGCGGCGGTGTCGGTGGCGACCTTCGTGCTCGTGCTCGTCGGGGTGCCGATCGCGGTGGAGACGCTGACGCACGGGCGCTCGCTGGGGAAGCTGGCCTGCGGACTGCGCGTGGTGCGGGAGGACGGCGGCCCGATCCGGTTCCGTCACGCGCTGGTGCGCGGGGCGCTGGGGGTCGTGGAGTTGCTCCTGACCTTCGGGGCCGTGGCCTGCATCGCCTCGCTGGTCTCGGAGCGGGGGCGGCGGCTCGGGGACGTGTTCGCGGGGACGCTGGTGATCCGGGAGCGGGTGCCGGGTGCGCGGGTGATGCCGGTGCCACCGCCGCCGCCGTGGCTCGCGGGACGGTTCGCGGGGTTGGACCTCTCGGCGGTGCCGGAGGGGCTGTGGCTGGCGGTACGCCAGTACCTGACGCGCATGGACCAGCTCGACCCGCACACGAGCGCGGTGATGGCGGCCCGGCTCGCCGACGACCTGGTGGCCCGGACCGGGGCGCCGGCGCCGGCCGGGGTGCCGGCCGCCGCGTTCCTGATGGCGGTGGTGCACGAACGGCAGTCCCGGGACGCCGCCCGTGCCTACGCGGCGATGGCGGCCGCGCCGGCGGCCCCGACCGTGCCGGTCCCCGCGGCGCCGGCCCCGATGCCATCGCCGTCGCCGATGCCGATGCCGATGCCCGCGGCGGCGCCGGTCGTTCCCGTGGCTCCCGTTGCTCCCGTCGCCGCTCCCGTGCGCGGGACCGGGTTCGCGCCGCCTTCCTAGAAGTCCCCGAAGTCCTCGGAGCCCTCGGGGCCCTCGGCCTCGTCGTCCGTGAAGGTGGACGGCGGGCTCTCCAGGTGTTCGAGTTCGATGCCGGGTGCCGAGAGGACCACGTCGCCGGCGATGTGCACGGTGTGGACCTCGCCCGTGTCGAGCGCGGTGACCCGGTACTCGTCCACCCCGAGCGGGCCACTGTCCGTGGCGTGCTCCGCGCGGGAGACCAGGGCCCAGGCCTGGTCGACCGTACGGGCGGCCAGCACCGGATCGGTCAGGGCGACGAGGCGCACGCGGGCCGCCGGGGCGCCCGGGGCCAGGCGCAGCAGGCGGGCCGTGGCGACGAGGAACGCCGGGGAGGTGCCGGTGAAGCCGGGGGCGCGGACGTTGCCCTCGGTGGCCTCGGCGCCGGAGGGGTCGGTGCGGACCCAGGTGACGCCGTCGATGGCGGCGCCGCGCACCTGCCAGCTGTGGGCGTTGACCTCCAGACGGATGGGTCGGCCGAGGGCGTCGACGGCGAGGTCGACCGAGCCCCGGTGTTCGCCGTCGGGAGTGGTCAGCTGGGAGACGTAGCGCCAGCCGGACGGGCCCGGGGCGCAGTGGAAGTGCTCCTCGCCGAGGGGGGCGTGGTCGTGCGGGTCGTGGAGCGAGTAGCGGCCGCGTGGCATGGGTGTGGTCCTTGCGTACGTACGGGGCAGGCCCCCGGCAGTGGTGCCGGGGGCCTGACTCGGTGCTGTGGATCCGCGGGTGCGCCGACGGATCAGTAGCGGTAGTGGTCCGGCTTGTACGGGCCCTCGACCTTGACGCCGATGTAGGCGGCCTGCTCGGGGCGCAGGGTGGTGAGCTTGACGCCGAGGGCGTCGAGGTGGAGGCGGGCGACCTTCTCGTCGAGGTGCTTGGGGAGCACGTAGACGTCGGTCGGGTACTCGGACGGCTTCGTGAAGAGCTCGATCTGGGCCAGGGTCTGGTCCGCGAAGGAGTTCGACATGACGAAGGACGGGTGGCCGGTCGCGTTGCCGAGGTTCAGCAGGCGGCCCTCGGACAGGACGATGAGGACCTTGCCGTCGGGGAACTTCCAGGTGTGGACCTGGGGCTTGACCTCGTCCTTGACGATGCCCTCGATCTTGGCGAGGCCGGCCATGTCGATCTCGTTGTCGAAGTGGCCGATGTTGCCCACGATGGCCTGGTGCTTCATCTTGGCCATGTCGGCGGCCATGATGATGTCCTTGTTGCCGGTGGTGGTGATGAAGATGTCGGCGGTCTCGACGACGTCGTCCAGGGTCGCGACCTGGTAGCCGTCCATGGCGGCCTGGAGGGCGCAGATCGGGTCGATCTCGGTGACGATGACGCGCGCGCCCTGGCCGCGGAGGGACTCGGCGCAGCCCTTGCCGACGTCGCCGTAGCCGAAGACGACCGCGACCTTGCCGCCGATGAGGACGTCGGTGGCGCGGTTGATGCCGTCGATGAGGGAGTGGCGGCAGCCGTACTTGTTGTCGAACTTCGACTTGGTGACGGCGTCGTTCACGTTGATGGCCGGGAAGAGCAGGGAGCCCTCGGACATCATCTCGTAGAGGCGGTGGACACCGGTGGTGGTCTCCTCCGTCACGCCGCGGATCTCGGAGGCGAGCTGCGTCCACTTCTGCGGGGACTCGCCGAGGGTGCGGTTGAGGAGCGTGAGGATGTGCGCGTATTCCTCGGAGTCCGCGGTGGACGGGTCCGGGGCGGAGCCGACCTTCTCGAACTCGACGCCCTTGTGGACGAGGAGGGTGGCGTCACCACCGTCGTCGAGGATCATGTTCGGGCCGCCGGTGGGGGTGTTCGGCCAGGTCAGCGCCTGCTCCGTGCACCACCAGTACTCCTCCAGCGTCTCGCCCTTCCAGGCGAAGACGGGTACGCCCTGCGGGTTCTCCGGGGTGCCGTTCGGGCCGACGGCGATGGCGGCGGCCGCGTGGTCCTGGGTGGAGAAGATGTTGCAGGAGGCCCAGCGGACGTCGGCGCCGAGGGCGACGAGGGTCTCGATGAGGACGGCGGTCTGCACGGTCATGTGCAGCGAGCCGGTGATGCGGGCGCCGGCCAGGGGCTGGGCCTCGGCGTACTCGCGACGGATCGACATCAGGCCGGGCATCTCGTGCTCGGCCAGGGTGATCTCCTTGCGGCCGAAGTCGGCGAGGGAGAGGTCTGCGACCTTGAAGTCCATGGGTGCTGCTCCTCATGGTTCGAGAGGGTGGGTACGGCTGAGCCGCGCGCCGTCGGGGACGGGTGCGCCCGAGCACAGTCCGTCGGGGGCCCTCTCTCCCCTCGGCCGGTCCGGAGGACCGCCCGATTGCCATCAGCAGCGACGCCTGACACTGATGACGAATCTACACCGATCGGCCCAGCGGGCCCCAGCGGACCGCCAAACACGTCGCGACTTCGAGCTCGGGCCCTCCGGCGGTCCGGTTCGGGGCCTTTCGGACTTTTGATCCGCCTCTTACCTGGGGCACGATTCCGTTGGGTCGGGCGTACGCGCGATCCGGCAGGACCCGATGACGCGGCGTGTGAGGAGATTCCAGTGACCAGTCCAGCCGGCCCTCCCGGAGACGGGGGCGCGAGCGGGCGCAGGCGCCCGAGGTTGCTCGCCGTCACGGCGTGCCCGACGGGCATCGCGCACACCTACATGGCCGCGGAGAAGCTCCAGCAGGCCGCCGCCGAGCTCGGTGTCGACATGAAGGTGGAGACCCAGGGCTCGATCGGGGCCGAGAACGTGCTCTCTGACAACGATGTCAGAGAGGCGGACGGCATCATCATCGCCGCCGACAAGGAGGTGGACCGGGAGCGGTTCGCGGGCAAGCGGGTCCTGGCGACCGGCGTCGCGGACGGCATCCACCGGCCGAAGGAACTGATCGAGGGGGTGCGGACGGCGCCGGTGCAGACCGGCGGCGCGCCGGCCGCCGGCGGCGGGGGCGGGGGCGGGGGCAAGGAGCGCAGCCTCGCGTACAAGGCGCTGATGAACGGCGTCTCGTACATGATCCCGTTCGTGGTGGTCGGCGGTCTGCTGATCGCCATCGCGCTGGCGCTGGGCGGTCACGCCACCGCGGAGGGGTACGCGACGACCCCCGGCACCTTCTGGGACCACCTCTTCCAGATCGGTGTCCTCGGCTTCACGCTGATGATCCCGATCCTGTCGGGCTACATCGCCTACGCGATCGGCGACCGACCGGCGCTGGTGCCCGGCATGATCGGCGGGTTCATCGCCAACACCGGCGCGCTCTACGACTCCAAGTCGGGCGCCGGTTTCATCGGGGCGATCGTGACGGGCTTCCTGGCCGGCTACCTGGTCCTGTGGATCAAGAAGGTCAAGGTCCCCAAGGTCGTCCAGCCCATCATGCCGATCATCGTGATCCCGATCGTGGCGACGACGGCGCTCGGCCTGTTCTTCATCTACGTCATCGGCAAGCCGATCTCGTGGATCTTCGAGAGCCTGACGGGTTGGTTGTCCGGGTTGACCGGCACCAG
The DNA here is from genome assembly GCF_040650855.1 of Streptomyces sp. NPDC048606. Taxonomy (NCBI): domain Bacteria; kingdom Bacillati; phylum Actinomycetota; class Actinomycetes; order Kitasatosporales; family Streptomycetaceae; genus Streptomyces; species Streptomyces sp. NPDC048606. The sequence goes on from NZ_JBEZIB010000009.1 coordinate 5,968, forward strand.
CGCGATCCTGCTCGGCGCGCTGCTGGGTCTGATGATCGCCTTCGACATGGGCGGTCCGGTCAACAAGACGGCCTTCCTCTTCGGTACGGGGCTCATCGCGTCCGGCAACTACGCGGTCATGGGCATGTGCGCGGCGGCCATCCCGGTCATGCCGCTCGGCCAGGGGCTGGCGACGGTGCTGCGGCGCGGGCTGTACTCGGAGCAGGAGCGCGACACGGGCATGGCGGCGCTGTTCATGGGCGTGTTCGGCATCTCCGAGGGGGCGATCCCCTTCGCGGCGGCGCGGCCGGCGATCGTCATCCCGGCGAACATGCTCGGCGGCGCGGTGGCCGGTGCGATCGCGGGCGTGGCCGGCGTCGGTGACCACGTGCCGCACGGCGGTCCGATCGTGGCCGCGCTGGGCGCCGTCAGCGGGGTCGGCTGGTTCCTGATCGCGATCGTGGCGGGCACCGTGGTGACCGCACTCACCACCAACGCGCTGATCGGGCTCAAGGAGCGCGGGGCGCGCGGCGGGGTGCCGGTGACGGCCGGGGTCGCGCCGGTGGCCGAGCCCGTCCCGGCGGGGGTCGGCGTGGGCGTCGGTGCCGGTGCCGGTGTGGGCGTCGGCGGTGTCGGGTCCGGTGCGGGCGCGGCGGCCGGGGCGGCCCCGGCGGCGCTCGCGACGGCGGAACCGGAGGCGGAGGTGCTGTCCGGGTACCTGACGGAGCGGACCGTCAGGACGGAGCTGGCGGCCGACTCCAAGGAGGCGGCCATCCGCGAAATGGCCGAGATGCTGGCCGGCACCGGCAACGTCCGGGACGTGGAGGAGCTCGTACGGGTCGCCCTGGCCCGCGAGGCGCAGGGGACGACGGGGCTCGGCGAGTCCATCGCCATCCCGCACGCCAAGACGGACGCCGTGACGAGGCCCACCGTGGGCTTCGCCCGGTCCGCCGAGGGCATCGAGTGGGGTTCGCTGGACGGGACGAAGGCCCGGCTGGTGTTCATGATCTCGGTACCGGAGGCGGCGGCCGGCGACGAGCACCTGAGGATCCTGGCCCTGCTGTCGCGCAAGCTGATGGACGCCGATTTCCGGTCCCGGCTGCAGAGCGCGCCCGACGGGCGGGCCGTCGTCGACGTGCTGCGGGAGATCCGCTAGCCGGGCCCCGCGCCCCTGCTCCGTCGGGTCCCGTACCGCACCGGTACGGGACCCGACGTCGTGCGCGCGGTGTCCGCGCAGTGTCCGAATCGGTATCTACGGACATGCCGCACCGGGGCCCCGACGGCATCGGCGGCGTCCGTGTCGACCTACGATGCAAGGCAGGTACATCGGAAGGGACGAAATGGAACACAGGCCAGGACGCAGGCGCGGGATCGCGGCGATCGTCCTGCTGGTGCTCGGAGCGGTCATCCTCGGGGGGGTGACGGTGGCGAAGGCGGTGGACCCGCCCGCACGGTACAAGGAGGGCAGGCAGGTCGGCTGGACCATGACCCCGACCTACACCAACGGGGAGACCATCTACCTGGAGCCGGTCGCCAAGGGCAAGGTGCGGCGCGGTGACGTCGTGCTCGCCTCCGTGCCGTGGTCCATGCAGAAGACCCAGATGAACCGGGTGGTGGCGGTCGGCGGCGACCGCATCCAGTACAAGCCGAGCAGCAAGGTGGCCGGGCAGTACCGGCTGGTGCTGAACGGGACCCCGCTGGACGAGCCGTACCTGGAGCAGTGGAAGTTCCCCTCGACGGTGGCCTTCAACGTGAAGGTGCCCAAGGGACACGTCTTCCTGATGGCCGACAACCGGCTGAACTCGGACGGCTCGCAGTTCGCGAACAACGGCCCGGTCCCGGAGAGCAGGATCGTCTCCAAGGTCGTGGCCTACCCGATGGCCAAGATGGCGGTGTGGGGTCAGCTGGCCGGTGTGCTGGTGATGCTGATCGGCGCCGGGCTGGCGTTCGTGGCGCGGCGGGCGCGGCGGCGCGCTCCGGCGGCGGCGTCCGTGTCGGCGTCGGCTCCGGCGTCGGCTCCGGGGTCCGTGTCGGTGCCGGCTCCGGCGGCTCCGGCGGGCGGTGCGACGGTTCCGGCCGCGACGCCTGCCGCGCCGACCGCGCAGAACCCTTCGGCGGCTCCGGCCGGCGCGAACGGCGCGGCCGGCGCCGGGGAGCCCGCGGACGTGCAGTCGTAGGAACGAGGAGCGGGACGTGACGAGGGCCCCGCGGCCGGTCGGCCGCGGGGCCCTCGTCGTGCGTCACAGGCTCTTGACGGCCGCGGCGCCGGCCGCGTCGGGGTTGTAGATGTCCGGCTCCAGGTAGATCACGCGGGCGATCGGCACGGCCTCGCGGATGCGGGCCTCGGCGGCGTTGATGGCGGCGGCCACCTCGGTGGCGGTGTCGTTGCCCTCCACCGCGATCTTGGCGGCGACCAGGAGCTCCTCGGGCCCGAGGTGCAGGGTGCGCATGTGGATCACGCGGGTGACGACGTCGCCGTCGACGACCGCGGCCTTGATCTTCTCGACCTCTTCGGTGCCGGCGGCCTCGCCGAGCAGCAGGGACTTGGTCTCCAGGGCGAGGACGACGGCGATGACGATGAGCAGGACGCCGATGCACAGGGTGCCGATGCCGTCCCAGACGCCGTTGCCGGTCAGCAGGGCGAGGCCCACGCCGCCGAGGGCGAGGACGAGGCCGACGAGCGCGCCGAGGTCCTCCAGCAGGACGACGGGCAGCTCGGGGGCCTTGGCCCGCTTGACGAACTGGCTCCAGCTCAGGGAGCCGCGGGTCTCGTTCGACTCCTTGATCGCGGTGCGGAACGAGAAGCTCTCGGCGATGATCGCGAAGACGAGCACGCCGACGGGCCAGTACCAGGCCTCGATCTCGTGGGGGTCGTGGATCTTCTCGTAGCCCTCGTAGATGGCGAACATGCCACCGACGGTGAAGAGCACGATGGAGACGAGGAAGGCGTAGATGTAGCGTTCCCGCCCGTACCCGAAGGGGTGTTGGGGGGTCGCCTCGCGCTGCGCCTTCTTGCCGCCGAGCAACAGCAGGCCCTGGTTGCCGGAGTCGGCGACCGAGTGGACGCTTTCCGCGAGCATCGAAGAGGAGCCGCTGAAGAGGAACGCCACGAATTTGGCTACAGCGATGGCGAGGTTGGCGGCGAGTGCCGCCACGATCGCCTTGGTACCGCCCGACGCGCTCATGGGTGCGAGATTCCCTTCCTGGCCACTGACTACGGCCGCACATTGTTGCAGGTACCCGTGCGGCCGGAGCCCGTCAGACGACGACGGTGGCCCGGAAGACGGTTCCGGTACCGGACAGTTCGACCTTTTCGCCCGCGGGGACGAAGACCGATTCACCGGGGGCGAGGGTGACCCCGTCCACCGCCGGGCCGCCCGCCGTGCAGAGCAGGATCTGCGGGGTGGCGTCGGGCAGGGTGCGCGGGGCGCCCCCCGCGGCGAGGACGAAGCGGGAGAGGCGGAACTCGTCGATGGGGGTCTCGTAGACCTCCTCGCCGTCGCCCTCGGGGCGCAGCAGACCGGGGGCGCTGGGCTCGAAGATGACGACCTTGAGCAGTTCGGGGACGTCGACGTGCTTGGGCGTGAGGCCGCAGCGCAGGACGTTGTCGGAGTTGGCCATGAGCTCGACGCCGAGGCCGTCGAGGTAGGCGTGCGGGACGCCGGCGCCGAGGAACATGGCCTCGCCGGGCTGGAGTCGTACGTGGTTGAGCAGCATCGCCGCGATGACGCCCGGGTCGCCGGGGTAGTCGTGGACGAGGCCGGCGTACGGGGCGTAGGGGCCGCCGAGGCGCTCGGCGGCGGCCGCCGCCTCGGTGACCGTACGGGCCATCTCCGCGCGGTCGGCGGTCAGTACGGCGGTGAGGACCTCGCGCAGGGCGGCTTCCTCGGGGTGGGCGCGCAGCAGGTCCACGTACGGCTTGAGGGAGTCGACGCCGAGCCCTTCGAGGAGGTCGGCCGCCTCGCGCGGCGGGCGGAAGCCGCACAGGCCGTCGAACGGGGTGAGGGCGCAGATCAGTTCGGGCTTGTGGTTGGCGTCCTTGTAGTTGCGGTGGCCCGCGTCGATCGGGACACCGCGCCGCTCCTCGTCCTCGAACCCGGCCCTGGCCTGGTCGAGGTCGGGGTGGACCTGGAGGGAGAGGGGGGCGCCGGCGGCGAGGAGCTTGAGGAGGAACGGCAGGCGGGGGCCGAACCGGGCGACGGCGGCGGCGCCGAGCTGCCCCTCGGGGTCGGCGGCGATGACGGCCGAGAGCGTCGTCTCGCCCTCGCCGCGGTCGAGGCGGGAGGGGGCGCCGGGGTGGGCCCCCATCCACATCTCGGCCTGGGGTTCACCGGTGGGCTCCACCCCGAGGAGGGTGGGGATCGCGGTGGTGGAACCCCACGCGTAGGGGCGGATCGTGTTCGTCAGGCGGTCCATCGTCGTCTTCCTGGATGTGGAGCGGTGCGGGTGGGGCGGGCACGGGTGTGTGCCGCGGCCGAGGCGTCAGCCGTGTCCCCGGGATGCCAGCGCCAGGTAGGCGGTGGCGAAGTCCGTGACGGCGAGGAGTTCGGCGAGCTGTTCCAGCTCCACGCCCTCCTCCGGTTCGAGTTCGCTGATGGCCGTGTCGTGGCTCAGGGCGAGTTCGCGGGCGGCGGGCGCCGCGGTGAGGCCGCCGGCGGGCCGGTCGCGCAGCAGGACGACGCGGGCGCGCAGGGCCTGCGGTTCCTCGACGCGGTCGCGGAAGAAGTCGTCGGGGTCGGCGCCGGCGGCGAAGGCTCCGGCGAGCAGGACGCCGTGCGCGGGCAGCGCCTCGGGGAGGTCGGCGGCGAGGGCGGGGCGGCCGGCGAGTTCGGCGAGGGTGGCGGCGAAGCGGCGGCCGGCGGCGCCGGCGGCGGTGCCCTCGCTCCAGATGAGCGGGAGGGAGTCGGCGAGTTCGGCCGCGAGGGTCTTGGCGGGGTTGGAGTAGGTGACGATGGCCGGGCCGCAGCGTTCGGCGGTGCGGTCGAGGCGGTCGGCGACCAGTTGGAGGGTGTCGGGGGCGGCGGTGACCAGCCCGACGCGGTCGAGGAGCAGCAGCAGCGGGGTGAGCAGCGCCCAGAGGGCGCCGGGGCCGGCCGCGGCGGACTCGTCGTACTCCTGGTACGGGGCCTTGGCCATCGGTACGAGGACCCCGTGGGCGCCGTCGACGGCCTCGCTCAGCGGGGAGCGTTCGGGGGCCACGGCGACGACGGTGCAGCCGCGCCGGTAGGCCTGCTCGGCGAGGACGGCGAGGCCGGGTTCGGTGCCGTCGGTGGTGGCGAGGAGCAGCAGGTCCACGGGGCCGGCCCAGCCGGGCAGCGTCCAGCGCAGGGCGCCGGCGGCGTGCGCGACGCCGGTGGGGTGCAGTCGGATGACGGGGGCCGAGGCGCCGGCGAGGGCGCCGAGGAGGTCGGCGACGCCGGTGGCGGCGGTGCCGGGGCCGGCGATCAGCACCGAGCGGGGGCGGCCGTCGGGGCGCAGGTCCGCGATGCCGGCCTCGGTCGCGTGTCGGGCGGCGGTGCGGACCCGGGCCCCGGCGTCGGCGGCGCCGCGGAGCAGTCCGCGGCGGTCGGCCCGGGCGAGATCGTCCGGTGCGTCGAGGAGTGACTCGTCGAGCATGGCGGCCTCCGGCGGTGTTGACGACGGCGTCTGCTGATGCGGTGCGGGTGCGTGGCGGCGGCGGGCGGGCCGGGCCGGAACGGGCTCAGGCGGGGCGGCGGGCCTCGTCCACGAGGAGGACCGGGATGCCGTCGCGGACCGGGTACGCGAGGCCGCAGTCCTGGCCGGTGCAGAGCAGCTCGGGCGCGGTCTCGTCCGCCGACCGGTCCCGGAGGGGGGCGTGGCAGGCGGGGCAGGCGAGGATCTCCAGCAGGCCGGCTTCGAGCGGCATGGTGCGGTTCCCTTCGGGATGCGGATTGGGCGAGGTCAGCGTACCGCCGAGTCACCTGCGGTGCGGCTTGAAGGGGGTCGGTCCGCGCCCGGCGGCCGGTCGGGGCGCGGGCGGGGCGTCGGGGGCGGTGCTGTCGGGGGCGTCGGGTGCGGCGGTGTCGGGTGCGGCGCTGTGCGGTGCCGTCGGGGGGCGTGTGCCCCGTGGCGCCGCGGCCGAACGCCGGCGGGCCCGAATTCGCGGCGGCCCGCCGCCTCCGGGGGAGGCGGCGGGCACCGTGGACGGCTGCGGCCGGGTGGGCCGGTCAGGCGCGGACGAGGGCGAGGACCTCGTCGCGGATCCGGGCCAGGGTGGCCTCGTCGCGGGCCTCGACGTTGAGGCGCAGGAGCGGCTCGGTGTTCGAGGGGCGGAGGTTGAACCACCAGTCGGCGGAGGAGACCGTGAGGCCGTCCAGCTCGTCGAAGGTGACCCCGTCCTGGGCGGCGTAGACGGCCTTGACCTCGGCCGTGCGGGCGGCCTGGTCGGCGACGGTGGAGTTGATCTCGCCGGAGCCGACGTAGCGGTCGTAGGAGGAGACCAGGTCGGACAGGGTGCCCTCCTGGCCGCCGAGGGCCGCGAGGACGTGGAGCGCGGCGAGCATGCCGGTGTCCGCGTTCCAGAAGTCCTTGAAGTAGTAGTGCGCCGAGTGCTCGCCGCCGAAGATGGCGCCGGTGGTGGCCATCTCCTGCTTGATGAACGAGTGGCCGACGCGGGTGCGGACGGGGGTGCCGCCGTTCTCCTTGACGACCTCCGGCACGGACCAGGAGGTGATCAGGTTGTGGATGACGGTGCCGGTGCCGCCGTTGCGGGCGAGCTCGCGGGCCGCGACCAGGGCGGTGATGGCGGACGGGGAGACGCCCTCGCCGCGCTCGTCGACGACGAAGCAGCGGTCGGCGTCGCCGTCGAAGGCGAGGCCGAGGTCGGCGCCCTCGGCGATCACGCGGGCCTGGAGGTCGACGATGTTCTTCGGGTCGAGGGGGTTGGCCTCGTGGTTCGGGAAGGTCCCGTCCAGCTCGAAGTACATGGGGACGAGGTCCAGCGGGAGGCCCTCGAAGACGGTGGGGACGGTGTGGCCGCCCATGCCGTTGCCCGCGTCGACGACGACCTTGAGCGGGCGGATGGCGGTGAGGTCGACCAGGCCCTTGAGGTGCTCGGCGTAGCCGACGAGGGTGTCCTGCTCGGTGACGGTGCCCGGGACGGTGCCGGCGGGGACCTCGGGGGCGCCCTCGTCGGTCCACTTCTCGGCGAGCTCGCGGATGGTGGCGAGGCCGGTGTCCTGGCCGACCGGGGCGGCGCCGGCGCGGCACAGCTTGATGCCGTTGTACTGGGCCGGGTTGTGGGAGGCCGTGAACATCGCGCCCGGCAGGTCCAGCTTGCCGGAGGCGTAGTACAGCTGGTCCGTGGAGCACAGCCCGATCAGGGTGACGTCGACGCCGCGGGCGGCGGCGCCGCGGGCGAAGGCGGCCGACAGGCCGGGCGAGGAGGGGCGCATGTCGTGACCGACGACGATCGCCGTGGCTCCGGTGACCTCCACGAACGCAGCACCGAACAGCTCGGCCAGGGGCTCGTCCCACTCGTCCGGTACGACGCCACGTACGTCGTAGGCCTTGACGATGTTCGAAAGATCTGCGGCCACTGCCTGCCCTCCTGAAGGTTCTGTGCGGTGGAGCAAACCTACCCTGTGCGGAGAGTGGCTTTTCAGACGATCCGAGTGTCAGGAGTCGGGCGAACGCAGGACGCGCAGGTGTCCGCGACGGGTCTCCCCCGTGGCGGGTCCCCCCGATCCGGCCCCTCCGGCCTCGGCGGCGCGCTCGGGCGGGCGGGCCGCCTCACGAACGGCGTTGGCCAAGGCTTCGAGGTCGTCTCCGCTGGGGCGCGAGGGCCCGGAGCCGTCCGACAGGCGGACGACGTCCCAGCCGCGCGGTGCGGTCAGACGCTCGGAGTGCTCGGCGCACAGGTCATAGCAGTGGGGTTCGGCGTAGGTGGCGAGCGGGCCGAGAACTGCGGTCGAGTCGGCGTAGACGTACGTCAGTGTGGCGACGGCAGGGCGGCCGCACGCGGTGCGCGAACAGCGACGTACAAGGCTCACGACGTTGGACGGTACCGCACTCTTGACCGGGCCGCGACGACTCGACCGCCGCTCACTCCCCCGTGTCGTGCTCACCGGGGGTGACGAAAGGGGCCTCCGCGTGCGCGATGGCGCCCGATCCCGGCCGGATCGCCGCGCGGTCCACATCGGCGCGACACCAGCTCGTGACCGGATCGAGGCCCTGCCGGTATCCGGGGTGAGGGCTACCCTGCGGGGGTGACGGACAGCCAGATTCCTCCCCGCCCCGTGCCCCCCGGCGGGAGCGGCCCGAGCCCCCACGAGCCCAGGCCCCGGCGCCGCGACCGGCACGGCCGGGGGATGCGCGGGCCGCTGGCCCCGCCCCAGGTGCCGCTGTCGGCGAGCCGGGCGGAGGTCTTCGGCGACCTCGTACGGGATTCCGTCGAGCGGCTGGAGCGGCGCTGGACGCAGCTGGCCGAGGTGGAGTTCGTGGTGGCGGACGTCCCCGGTCCGCCGGGCGGCCCGGACGGCGGCTGGAACGACGAGGCGGTCCCGCTGGGCGGGCTGGTGGAGGCCCAGGGCGGACGTCCGGCCCGGATCGTGGTGTTCCGGCGGCCGGTGGAGATCCGGGCGAAGTCGCGCGACGACCGGGCGCTGCTGGTGCACGAGATCGTGGTGGAGCAGGTGGCGGAGCTGCTCGGGCTCTCCCCCGAGACGGTGGACCCGCGCTACGGGCAGGACTGAGCCCGCCCCCGCCCGGGGCCTCGCGGGGCCGGGCGGGGTCGGGGTCGGGGTCGGTCAGCGGATCAGGATCGACGGGTCCTCGACGGCCCGGGGGACGGACACCGTCGAGCGGTCGTCGGTGAAGGTCTGCACCGTGAACATCGGGATCCCGTCGCGCGGCAGCGTCAGGGTGCGCGCCGCGTGGACGGGGCCGCCCGAGAGGGTCTCCAGCGTCAGCGCGTAGGCGCCCTTGCCGCCGGCGGGCGCGGGCGGCGCGCCGATCGCGAGGGTGGTGCCCGCCTTGACGGTGACCTCCTTGACGACGCCCTCGCCGCCATCGGTGCCCGCGGTGGCGGTGATCCGCACGGTGGCGTCGGCCCCCGCCGCGTTCGTGAGGGCGAGGGTGTTCGTGGCCTTGTCCCCCGTGCGGTTGTCTGCGACGGTCGCGCGGGCCCCCACCGGGGCGCTCGCGGGGATGAAGCCCAGTTCCTGCTTGGCGCCGGTGCCCCGGACCACGCGCAGCGCCGCGACGACCGGTACGGCCTTCCTCGGGTCGACGGGGGTCAGCAGCAGGGAGCCGGCCTCGCCGCGGGTGAGGGCGCCCAGGTCGACGTCGGAGGTCATGCCGGCCTTGAGGTGCAGCTGTTCGTTGCCGGCGGGGCTGATGGAGCCGGTCGGGCCGGACAGGGCGAGGGCGAGGTCGGCGTCGTCCTCGCCGGGGGCGAAGGCGACGAGCCGTACGGAGGTGGCGTCGGCGGGGATGCCGGGCAGCACCAGGGAGCCGGCCGGTCCCTCGGAGGCCGGCAGCCAGTCGGCGCCGACCCCGTCCTCGGCGATCTGCGCGGAGACCCCGACCCGGCCCGAGCCCGTCGTCACGTGCGCGGTGACGTTCGGGAGGGGGGCCTCGGGGGCGAGGGAGGACAGCAGCACCTTGGTGGTGGAGCGGGGTTCGACGGCGATGACGGCGTCGGCGGTGCCCGGCTTGGCCTTGAGCAGGCCGTCCGGTCCGTAGAGCTTGATGTCGACCTCGGCGACGGTGTCGTCGGGGTTGGTGAGGTGCAGGTAGTCCTGGCGGCCCCTGGCGGTGCTGACGCCGGGGAACCAGAAGTCGGTGGCGGGGACCGAGCAGGCGACGCCGAGCAGGCCGCGGGCCTGTCCGACGGAGACCTCGGTGGTCTGTTGGGCGGTCCAGCCGGGGGCCAGGACCCCTTCGGCGGCGCCGGTCAGCGCGGGGGCCTCGGCTCCGGAGGCGGTGGCGGCGACGGGCCGGCCGGGTTCCTTCGGCTCCAGGACCGTCTTGCCCTCCTTCGTCGCGAGGCGGGCCGAGGGCCTGGCGTCCTTGTCGCCGCCCCGGCCGTCGCCGGTGGCCTTGCCGGGGGTGAGGGAGGTGTAGGTGGTCTCGGCGATGTCCGAGGTGCTGGGCGAGGGGCACACCAGCACGGATCGTTCCACCGGCATCCGGGCGGCGCCGGCGGCCCGGCCGGCGTCGGCGGGGCCGGCGGTGGGCGCGGTGAGGAAGGCCAGGCCGCAGGCGGCGGCGAGGGCGACCGTCACCGCCACCGGGGTCAGGGGGGCGCGCTGCTTCACTGCCGGTTGCTCCCGTCCGGACGCGGGTCGTGCTGTCCGTAGGCGTCGTACCCCGGTTCGGGGGAGCCGTAGGGCTCGTGGGGCGGCTGTCGGGGGTGCGGGGGACCGATCGGCGCGTGCGGGTCCGGGTGCGCGTACGGCTCCTCGTGGGAGCGGTGGTCCTGGTAGGCGTACGTCTCCTCCCCGTAGACCTGTTGTCCGGGGATCCGCGCGTACGGGTCCACGAGGGAGGCGGACGCCGGTTCGGGCGCGGGGCGCCGGGGGGCGCCGGGGCGGCGGGCGCGGCGGCCCCGGCCGGCCCCGCCGCCCGCGTCGGCGCCGTCCGCGTCGGTGTCCTCCTCGGGGAGGTCGTCGTCGAGCCGGCGGCGGCGCCCGGGCAGGGCCATGACCAGGAGCAGGAGACAGAGGGCGCCCTGGGTCCAGTGCCAGGCGTCGCGCAGGGGCGCGTCCCGGTGGACGAGGTCGAGTCGGCCGCCCTCGGCGGGCAGGGCGAAGCCCTGGGCCCAGCCGTCGAGGGTCCGGGGGGCGAGGGGCCTGCCGTCGAGGGTGGCGTGCCAGCCCGGGTCGGCGCGGTCGGCGACGCGCAGGGTGCGTCCCTCCTCGCCGGGCGGGATCTTGGTGTGGGCCTCGACGGGGCCGGCGTCGACGGCGATGGGTTCTCGGCCGGGCCGGTCGGGGACGATGGCGACGCGGGCGGGCAGCCGCTGGACCTCCCAGACGGCGGTGCCGTCGTCCTGGTGGCGCTGCTTGAGGCCGGGGGTGCCGTCGAGGGTCCGGCGCATCCGGGGGGAACCGCCGGGCGGGATCATCACGTAGCGGACGGCGAAGGCGCCGAGTTGTTCGGACTGGTTGGCGCCGGAGCCGGAGACCAGGCTGGAGACGGCCTTGGCCAGGCGGGGGTCGGCGCCGGCGTCGGCGAGGAGTTCGGCGTCGCCGAGGCGGACGCCGGGACCGCGGACCAGGGTGTAGGAGACGGTGTCGGGCGAGGCGCCGCCGAGGACGAGGGTCCGGGTGCGGTTGCTGTCCTCGGACTGGGCGGCGACGAAGGCGGGGACCTGGACCGGGTCGCGGCGGTGCAGCGGGCCGTCGGCGCCGGCGAGGACCCAGGCCGCGGCGGCGAACAGCGGGCCGACGGTGGCGGCGAGGGCGACGAGGACGGCCAGCGGTTGGCGCCAGCCGAAGCTGCGGGCGGCGACGCGGTGGCGGGCGCCGTCGGCTCCGAGGACGACGGCGGCGATGAGCCCGAGCCCGTACAGGAGGGTGGCGGGGCCGGCCCAGCCGTCGCGGTTCAGGAGGACGGCGAGGAAGAGTCCGGCGAGGGCCGCGGTCCAGGCGGCGGCGATGGCGGGGCGGCGGTCGGCGCGCAGCAGGGCGGCGAGGGCCGCGGGGAGCAGGCCGAGGAGGAGGACGCCGCCTCCGGTGCCGGGGCCGCCGGGGCTCGCGCCGAGCAGGTCGAGGGCGTCGGCGGAGCGTGCGCCGAAGGGCAGGCCGGCCTCGCGCAGGAAGCGGGCGGGGTGCGCGAGCAGGGTCAGGGACCAGGGCGCGAGGACTAGGAGGGGGACGAGGAGGGCGGCCAGGAGGCGGGGGGCGTACGTCTTCGCGCGGGCGCGGCGCACGAGGAGCGCGGCGGGCGCGAGGAGGACCGCGAGGGGCCACGCGACGGGGGTGAAGGCGGTGGCCAGGGCGAGCAGGAGGGCGAACGTCCACACCGGGCGCCAGGCTCCGTGCCGTTCGGCCCCTTCGGAGCCGTCGGGGCCGTCCGCGGCGGCGGGGCCGAAGGCGGTGACGGCGCAGCGGGCGAGGAGGGGCAGGAGCACGGCGAGGACGGCGGTGCCCAGGCGGCCGCCGGCGAGGGCTCCGGTGACGGCCGGCAGGAAGGCGTAGGCGACGGCGGCCCAGGCGCGCAGGAGTCGGGAGGTGACGAGGGGCCGGGAGGCGACGTAGGCGGTGAGGCCGGCGAGCGGGACCGATCCGACGAGGAGCAGGGTGAGCGCGGCGTGGGTGGAGCCGAACAGGGGTGCGGCGAGGGCTCCGAGGACGGCGAGGTAGGGCGGCGCTCCGGCGGTGGTGCCGATGCCGGCCGGCTGCCAGTCGCCGGTGTAGCCGCGCCAGAGGTCGAGGCCGCCGGGCGGGGCGGGGAGCAGGGCGCCGCCCATGAGGGTGCCGCCGCCGATGAGGGCGCGGCAGGCGGCGAGGGAGAGGAGGAGCAGGGCCGCGAAGAGGACGGGGGCGGGCCTGCGGGTGATCCGGGTGAGACGGCCGGTGGGCGCGGCGTCCGGGTGGTCGACGTCCTCGCCGCCGGGTCCGGTGCCGGATCCGATGCCGCCGCCGTGCCGGCCGGTGGGGGCGGGGTCGGCGTCGCGGTCGGAGCCGAGGTGTCCGGCGAGTTGTTCGACGCCGGCGCGCAGGCCGGCGCCCGGCGGGGGGAAGAGGTGGCGCAGGGCGCCGGGGGGGACCGGTGGTCGGCGCCGGCGTCTGCGGGCGGCGAGGATCCGGCCGGGGCGCAGCAGGGTGGACAGGAGTCCGGTGAACTCGTCGACGGCCTGGCCGGGTGCCTTGCCGACGAGGTGGCCGAGGGTGCGCAGGACGGTGGCGACGATCAGGCGCAGCAGTGCCCACGGCAGGGCGCGGCCGGAGGAGTTGGCGAGGACGGTGTGGACGGCGCCGGCCTTGTCGACGCGGTGGGGGCTGACGGCGGAGCGGCCGGCGCAGTCGACGGTGCGGCGTTCGCGGGCGGCGGCCTCGGCGTGGCGCAGGACGGCGTCGGGGGCGACGAGGACCTCGTGGCCGGCGGACTGGGCCCGCCAGCACAGGTCGACGTCGTCGCGCATGAGGGGCAGTCGGCGGTCGAAGCCGCCGAGGGCGTCGTAGACGTCGCGGCGCACGAGCATGCCGGCGGTGGAGACGGACAGGACGCGGCGCACCTGGTCGTGTTGGCCCTGGTCCTGTTCGCGGCGGTCGAGTCCGGTCCAGCGGCGGCCGTCGCGGGTGAGGGTGACGCCGACTTCGAGGAGTTGCCTGGGGTCGTACCAGCCGCGCAGTTTGGGGCCGATGACGGCGGCTTCGGGGTTCTCGTCGGCGACGCGCAGGAGTTCGGTGAGGGCGTCGGTCTCGGGGGCGCTGTCGTCGTGGAGCAGCCAGAGCCACTGGACCGGTTCGCCGTGCGGGAGTTCGGGGAGGTCGTAGGAGTCATCGCGCCAGGTGCGGCTGACGGGGTCCCAGCCGCTGGGGCGCTTGAGGTAGGGGAGGTCCTCGGGCGTCAGGGTGCCCGCGGCGCGGGCGGCTTCGTCGACGGCGGCGCCGAATCCGGTGCGGCGGGCGAGGTGCAGGACGGCGTCCTCGCCGAGGGCTTCGGTGAGCAGGCGCGCGGACTCGTCGGAGCTTCCGGTGTCGGCGGCGACGTGTTGTTGCGCGGGGCGTTCCTGGGCGAGGAGGCCGGCGAGGGTCCGGGGCAGCCAGCGGGCTCCGTCGTGGGCGACGAGGACAGCAGTGACGACGTGCCGGGGGAACTCGGGGGTGGCGGCCGCCCGGTGGGAGGCCGTCGAGTTGCTGTGCAGGGACATCGCGGTACGGGCCCTCCGGCCGGGGATCCGGGGGTGGTGTGCCCTCGGAGGCTGCTGGACAGCGCCCCACACTAACGGCTGGGGAGACCCGTGTTCGCCCCCCGTGGCGAAGGTACGCGGAAGGGGTGGGGGCGCACGCGGAGCACGGAGGAGGGCGAGGTCGCGGGCGGGCGGGGCGGGGGGCCGGACGGGAGGCGGAACGGGGCGGAACGCGACGGTCCGCCTCCTGCGGGGAAGGTGCGGGAGGCGGACCGTTTGTTCTGCCGGACGAGGCCGGAGTTCCTGCGGGTGGTGCGGGTGTTACGGGTGGTGCGGGTCCCGCGCGTGGATATGTGAGGGGGCGTCCGGTGCGCGGCCGGCGCGTGGACCTCTCGGGCCGTGCGCGGTGGCCGGTTCAGACCGCGGCCTTTTTCAGCCGGCGGCGTTCGCGCTCGGACAGACCGCCCCAGATGCCGAACCGTTCGTCGTTGGCGAGGGCGTATTCGAGGCATTCGGAGCGGACTTCACAGGCCAGGCAGACCTTCTTGGCCTCCCGGGTGGAGCCGCCCTTCTCGGGGAAGAAGGACTCGGGGTCGGTCTGGGCGCAAAGAGCGCGCTCCTGCCATCCGAGCTCTTCGTCCGCCTCCTCGACCAGCAGTTCCTGAAACAGCTCGGTCATGTGCGCCCCTCGCTCTGTCTGTGCGTCCCCGTGGCCGCCGTCGCCGGTCACCCGGTAACGACACGAGTGAAATTACAAGTGTGTGGCTTCTGCCCAGTCAAGCCGAGATCTGCTATTGGGCGCCTTATTCACTCTGCGGAACCAAGCCTATGCAGTAAGTGTTCATATCGCCAAAAATCGTGACACAAGCAGCAGCCGCCCCTCGGGGGTCGTCCTCTCTCATGGGCGACGCGCCCCTCCGGGACGGGGTTGCGATTCGGCCGAAGATGCGGCTTGGATCACATTCCGATCACGAAGGGCGCCGGCTGGTTTGAGGGCGTTTCCCGTGGGGTTGGAGCGGCACATCCCCTGGCACGGACTGCACAAACCTTTCTCCGGGCACAGTAACCGGATGAGGTGAAACTTTTCCCGCAATCCGGACATTGGGTTGACAGTCAGACCCTTTCCCCGGTCTCCTTGTCTGCATGTCAGCGCCCGCAGCCGCCACCCGGACCCCCATTCGTGGGTTCCTGTGCGCTGCCCAGGTTCGCTGTTGCTGTTGTAGCTGTTGATGCCTCCGGAGCCCTGGGCTCCGTCGAGCTCCGGCCACTCCCCCACAGCAACCGCCCCGCACGCCTGACACCCGTCGAGGACACCCCACGATGAACAGCGCCTCCGCAGCCACCACCCTCCCCGCTCCGGTCGAGAGCGACCTCCAGATCGCCGGCGACATCCTCGCCGTCCAGCACCTCCTCCAGCCCGCCCGCGAGCACCCGACCACCGTCGCCGAGTTCGTCGGTCTCGCCCGCTCCGTCGCCGAGGACCGCACGAGCTGGGAACACCTGGTCCGCTACGACGCCACCACCCGCTGGTACCACCGCCTGCGCACCGGCCCCGGCTACGAGGTCTGGCTGCTCAGCTGGGTCCCCGGCCAGGGCAGCGGCGCCCACGACCACGGCGCCTCCTCCGGTGTCCTGACCGTCCTCGACGGCGAACTCACCGAGCACAGCGCGCGCGGCACCCTCGCGCTGGGCCCCGGCTCCCAGCGCGTCTTCGGCCCCGGCTACGCCCACGAGGTCGTCAACGACACCCTCGACGGGGCCGTCAGCCTGCACGTCTACTTCCCCGGCCTCACCGAGATGCCGATGCACAGCTGCTCCCCGGCCCGCGGGGAACGCGTACCGGCCTGAGGCCGACCGCCCCGGAGTCGACGGGTCGCGGCTGACAGACTGTCCGCATGCGCATTGTTGTTCTGGCCGGCGGCATCGGCGGCGCCCGCTTCCTCCGCGGACTGAAGGTCACCGTTCCCGACGCGGACATCACGGTCATCGGCAACACCGGTGACGACATCCACCTGTTCGGGCTGAAGGTGTGCCCCGATCTGGACACGGTGATGTACACCCTCGGCGGTGGCATCAACGAGGACCAGGGCTGGGGCCGCACCGACGAGTCCTTCACCGTCAAGGAGGAGCTCGCCGCGTACGGGGTCGGACCCTCCTGGTTCGGCCTCGGCGACCGCGACTTCGCCACCCACATCGTCCGTACGCAGATGATCGGCGCGGGCTACCCCCTCAGCGCCGTCACCGAGGCCCTCTGCGACCGCTGGCGGCCCGGCGTCCGGCTGCTGCCGATGTCCGACGACCGGGTCGAGACGCACGTCGCGATCACCGACCCCGACACCGGCGAACGCCGCGTCGTCCACTTCCAGGAGTACTGGGTCCGCCTGCGCGCCTCGCTCGACGCCGAGGCCGTCGTACCCGTCGGCGCCGAACGGGCCAAGCCCGCGCCCGGCGTGCTGGAGGCCATCGCCGCCGCCGACGTCATCCTCTTCCCGCCGTCCAACCCCGTCGTGTCCGTCGGCACCATCCTCGCCGTGCCCGGCGTCCGCGAGGCCGTCGCGGCCGCCGCGGCGCCCGTCGTCGGACTCTCCCCCATCGTCGGGGGCGCCCCCGTGCGCGGGATGGCCGACAAGGTCCTCGCCGCCGTCGGCGTGGAGGCCACCGCGACCGCCGTCGCCCTGCACTACGGCGCCGACCTGCTCGACGGCTGGCTCGTCGACACCGCCGACGCGGACGCCGTCACCGCCGTCGAGGCCGGCGGCATCGCCTGCCGCGCCGTACCGCTGATGATGACCGACCTCGACGCCACCGCCGCGATGGCGCGCGCCGCCCTGGACCTCGCGGAGTCGACCCGGTGAGCGAGCCCTCGTACCGGGTGAGCGCCGTCGCCGGCATCCCCGAGGTCCGGCCCGGTGACGACCTGGCGGCGCTGATCGCCGCCGCCGCCCCGGACCTGCGCGACGGCGACGTCCTGCTGGTCACCTCGAAGATCGTCTCGAAGGCCGAGGGGCGGATCGTCCGCGCCGACTCCCGCGAGGAGGCCATCGACGCCGAGACCGTACGCGTCGTCGCCCGCCGGGGCCCGCTGCGCATCGTCGAGAACCGGCAGGGCCTCGTCATGGCCGCCGCCGGCGTCGACGCCTCGAACACCGAGGCCGGGACCGTCCTGCTGCTGCCCGAGGACCCCGACGCCTCCGCCGCCGCGATCCGGGCCGGGCTGCGCGACCGGCTCTCCGCGGACGTCGGCGTCATCGTCACCGACACCTTCGGACGGCCCTGGCGCTCCGGGCTGACCGACGTGGCCATCGGCGCCGCCGGCGTCCGGGTCCTGGACGACCTGCGCGGCGGCACCGACACCCACGGCAACCCGCTGAGCGCCACCGTCGTCGCCACGGCCGACGAACTCGCCGCCGCCGGCGACCTCGTCAAGGGCAAGGCGAACGGCCTGCCGGTGGCCCTCGTCCGCGGCCTGGGGCACCTCGTCGGCGACGGCTCCACCGCCCGCGACCTGGTGCGCGACCCCGCCGACGACATGTTCCGCCTCGGCACCTCCGAGGCGGTCCGCGAGGCCGTCACCCAGCGGCGCACCGTACGGACCTTCACCGACGACCCGGTGGACCCCGGCGCCGTGCGGCGGGCGGTGGCGGCGGCGGTGACGGCCCCCGCCCCGCACCACACCACCCCGTGGCGGTTCGTGCTGATCGAGTCGGCCCCGGCCCGCCTGGAGCTGCTCGACGCGATGCGGGACGCCTGGATCGCCGACCTGCGCCGCGACGGGAAGTCCGAGGAGTCCATCGCCCGGCGGGTGCGGCGCGGGGACGTCCTGCGCGACGCCCCCTACCTGGTGGTGCCGTGCATGGTGACCGACGGGGCGCACCACTACGGGCACGCCCGGCGGGACGCGGCCGAGCGGGAGATGTTCGTGGTCGCCACCGGCGCCGGCGTGCAGAACTTCCTGGTCGCCCTGGCCGCGGAGCGGCTGGGCTCGGCATGGGTGTCCTCGACGATGTTCTGCCGGGACGTGGTGCGCAAGGTGCTCGCGCTGCCGGAGGACTGGGACCCGATGGGGGCCGTCGCCGTCGGTCGGGCCGCCGCCGCCGCGGCGGAGCGGCCCGCGCGCGACGCCGACGCGTTCATCGAGGTCCGGTAGCCGGGCCGGCGGGCGGCCCCGCGGGGCTCCCCGGCGGCCCGGGCGTCACGCGCGCCCGGGCCCGGGGCCGCCGTTCCTGATCGGGCGCGTGTGGATCTTGGCGAGGCAGGCGGGGACGTCGGCGCCCTCGTCGTGCGGGCGGGCCCGGTAGGCGCTCGGGCTCTCGCCGACCAGCTCGGTGAAGCGCGAGCTGAACGAGCCCAGGGACGTACAGCCCACCGCGAAGCAGACGTCGGTCACCGACAGGTCGCCCCGCCGCAGCAGCGCCTTGGCGCGCTCGATGCGCCGGGTCATCAGGTAGCTGTACGGGCTCTCCCCGAAGGCGGCGCGGAAGCTGCGGGAGAAGTGGCCCGCCGACATGAGGGCCTCGCCGGCCAGCGCGGTGACGTCGAGGGGCTCGGCGTAGTCGCGGTCCATCCGGTCGCGGGCCCGGCGCAGTCGGGCGAGGTCCTCCAGGTTCACCCGGACACCATCGCACAACGCCGGCCGCGCGGAGCCGGCCTTCGCGACCTTCCCGCGTCGGGGCCTTCGCGGGTCGCAGCCGGTCGGAGCCGGTCAGAGCCGGTCAGAGCCGGTCAGAGCCTTCCGATGTCGCCGCGCGGCATGCGCGGGACGCGGCGGGGCGGGGTGGGGCCGGTCAGGAGGATCAGGCGGGTCGCGCGGTGGCGTTGGCCCGCGTAGGGGGCGAGGAGTTCCAGCATCCCGGCGTCGTCGGTGTCGCGCTCGCCGGCGAGGGCGTAGCCGACGATGCGCGGGAGGTGGAGGTCTCCGGTGGTGACGGCGTCGGGGGCGCCGTTGCTGCGCTGGAGGGTCTCGGCGGAGGTCCACGGACCGATGCCGGGCACGGCCTCCAGCCGGGCGGCGGCCGGGCCGGGCTCCATCGCCGCGGCCTCCTCCAGGCGGGGGGCGACGCGGGCGGCGCGGACGATGGTCGCGGACCGTTTCGCGTCCACGCCGGCCGTGTGCCAGTCCCAGGAGGGGATCAGCGCCCAGGTGCGGGCGGTGGGCATGACGCGGAGGTCCTGGGGGCCCGGGGCGGGCTCCCCGTACCGGTGCACCAGGCGGCGCCAGGCGCGGTAGGCCTCGTCGCTGGTGACCTTCTGCTCCAGCACGGTCGGGATCAGCGATTCCAGGACCAGTCCCGTGCGGGTCAGGCGCAGGCCGGGGTGGCGGCGGTGGCCGGCGTGCACGAGGCGGTGGCGGGGGACGAAGGCGGTGGGGTCGTCGGCGGCGCCGAGGAGTTCGGGGAGCCGGTCGAGCACCCAGTCGGCGCCCTCGCCCCAGGCCTCGGCCTCCACCCGGCCGGCGGACGCGACGACGGCGACCCGGAGGGTGGCGGGGCCGGCGGGGGTGCGGGTGGCCCGCCAGACGGAGCCGTCGGGGGTGGTGCGGAAGGTGGGGTCGGCGGGGCCGCGGCGCAGGGGGCCGAGGACGAGGCCGAGGTCGAGCGGGCCGGGCGGTTCCCAGGTGCGGGCCGTGGCCCCGGCCCCGGCGGGGCGGCCCGAACCGGCGGGCACGGCGCTGCGTCCGCCCCGTACGGCGGTACGGGTGAGGGGGGCGGGGCGGGGGCGGGGATCGAAGCGGCCGGCCATCCTCCGAGCGTAGCCCCGCACGGGGGCGGGACGGCGCGGTACGGGGGCGGGGCGGCCCGCGCGGCCCCGGTGCGAGGCGGGGCGGGGCGTGCAGGGCACGTATCGCCCCGTGATGGCTGCGGGACGCGCCGGGGCGGCGGGGCCCGCCCCGGCCCGACCGGGTGTGGGGCCCGTATCGTCCCGTGGCCGCTGAGCGGTACGGACTCCCGGAGCCCGCGCCCCCACCCGGATCGGGGGCGGGGCGGCGGGACCCGCACGGCCCGTGGGCCCGGTGCGGGGCGCCGGCGCGCACGGCCCATACCGGGGCCGTGGTCGCGGGGTGGCGCGGGCGAGCCCGTACCGCCCCGCGGTCGCGGGGCGTGCCGGCGCCCCGCGGTCCCGCCCGGGGCGGGCGGGGGCGGGGCGGGGCGGGAGCGGGGTCAGCGGCCCTGGAGCTTGGCCGAGGAGGTGCGGGTCGGGGGCAGCTGGTCGTAGAGGCGGCGGCCGGGGCACTCGGTGGCGAAGCCGTCGCGGTGGCCCGCGATGACGTTCATCTTCACGCTGCTGCCCTTGGCGTACTTGTTGCCGCCGCCCGACTTCAGGGTCGTCTTGGCGCGCGGGTCCCGTCCGAAGAGGCCGAGCTTCCACGCGGTGAGCGAGGCCACCGCGTCGACGGCGGCCTTCGGGGGCGCCGTGGAGGCGTAGGAGCCGATGACGGCGACGCCCATGCTGTCCGTGTTGAAGCCCATGGTGTGGGCGCCGAGGACCGCCTTGGCGACGCCGCCCGCGCGTCCCTCGTAGACGGTGCCGCAGCGGTCGACGGCGAAGTTGTAGCCGATGTCGCGCCAGCCCTCGCTGACCACGTGGTAGCGGTAGAGGCTGCGCAGCACCGCCGGGGCGTCCTTGCAGGCGTAGTTGTTGCCGGAGGCGGTGTGGTGGACGAAGGCCGCCTTGACGGTGCTCGTGTAGACGAAGCCCTCCTCGCGCAGGTTCTCGTCGGCGCCCCAGCCCCGCCGGGTGACGATGCGCGGGCGCGGGCCGATGAAGGGGGCCGCGGCCGCTTCGAGGGCGCCGTCGCTCGCGAGGACGGCGTCGGCGGTGGAGTCGGCCTTGTCGAGGGCGGGGATCTCCACGGCGCCGAGCCGGGCGTGCGGGACGTTGGCGGCGGAGGACTCCGCGCCCGGCATCGTCATGGCGGGCAGCGCGGCCGCCGCGTCGCCCTTGTCGTCGCCGGGGCGGGAGGCCCGTCCCGCGTTTTTCGCGTCGGGCACGGCCTTCGCGTCGGGCACGGCCTGCCCGGCGGGCGCGGGGCGGGCGGCGGGCGTCGCCGGGGCCGGCACCCCCACGGGCCGCTCCGCGCCCGGGTCGACCAGCTCGATCCGCATCCCGGACGGCAGCGTCGACGCGGCGCGGGTGCTCGCGCCGCCGCTCTCCGCCTGGACCCGTACCTCGATGCCGTCGGAGGGGCCCACCCACAGCGGGGCGGTGCTGCCTCGGACGCGGCCCGAGCCGCGTTCGACCGCGTCGGGGTCGGCGGCGTGTTCGCCGTTGTGGGTCTCGACGTCCTGCCAGTCGCTCCAGTCGGAGGTCCCCGCGTGGCGGGTGCGGACCTGGACCCGGCCCACGAGCCGCGTGGCCGCGTCGTCCCACACGACGCCGACCAGCGAGAACGTCGTGACCTCGTGCGCGGTCAGCCCGCGGGTCTCGGGCAGGTCGGGCGGGGTGCTCATGCCGGGGACACCGGGGATCCGTCCGGTGGACGGTCCCAGCGGGACCAGGGGCAGGGATTGGGTGGACCCTCCGGGGGTCACGGGGGCGACCGCTGCGGGGGCTGTCCGGGACGAAGGCGCGTCGGCCTGGGCGGAGGAGGGGAGCGCGAGTGGCAGGGCCAGTGCGGCCGCCGTCGCGACGCCGATCGAGGAAGCAAGGAATCCACGCATGGAAGCGATGCTGAACACACCCACCACGAAGCGCCATCGGAGAACTGACGATCCGTCCGACAATCCGCGCGCACCGCTTCCCCTGGACGGACGATCCGGTGCCCTCCGTACGAGGGACGGGCCCGCGTACGCTGGGCCCGGTGAACGCCACTGACCGCACCCCTGCCGACCTGCTGCGATCCGCGCTCGCCGCCGATCCGGGCCGCCCCCTCGTCACCTTCTACGACGACGCCACGGGCGAGCGCGTCGAATTGTCCGTCGCCACCTTCGCCAATTGGGTGGCCAAGACCGCCAACCTGCTCCAGGGCGACCTGGGCGCGCAGCCGGGCGACCGGCTCGCGCTCCTGCTCCCCGCGCACTGGCAGAGCGCCGTGTGGTTGCTCGCCTGCTCCTCCGTCGGGGTGGTCGCCGAGGTGGGCGCGGATCCCGCCGGCGCCGACCTGGTGGTGAGCGGGCCCGACACCCTGGAGGAGGCCCGCGCCTGCTCCGGCGAGCGGGTCGCGCTCGCGCTGCGCCCCCTGGGCGGCCGCTTCCCGCAGCCGCCCGCCGGTTTCGCCGACTACGCGGTGGAGGTGCCGGGGCAGGGCGACCGCTTCGCGCCCTTCGCCCCGGTGGACGCCGCGGGCCCGGGCCTCGTCGTCGGGGGCGAGGAGCTCTCGCAGGCGGAGGTCGTGGCGCGCGCCGCCGAGGACGCCGCCAAGGCCGGCACCGCCGGGGCCCGCGTGCTGTCGGGGCTGGGCTACGACGGCTGGGAGGGGCTGTCGGCCGGTCTCTACGGGGCCCTGGCCACGGGCGGCTCCGTGGTGCTGTGCCGCAACCTGGACCGGTTGGCTCCGCAGGCGCTGGCGCAGCGGGTCGAGAGCGAGCGGGTCACCCACACCGCCGCCTGAGGCACCCGGCCCGGCGCCTGAGGCACCCGGCCCGTCGGCGGGCCCGCCGGCGGCCCGTGCCGAACGGCTCGCGCCGGCGGCCCCATCCGGGCGGTCCGGCGAACATCGCACGATTTGTCACCCACATGGCCCTTTACGAGGCCCTGCCCCCGGGCCGTCTCCGTCACCCGGGGGCAGGATCGGCTCACGGTCGTACTCACCCGTACGGCTGACATCCGGTTTCGGCGTGGGGACGGAGCGCTAGTGATGGACAGCGCGGGCATACCGGGCACCGGGGCGGTCGGGGGAGCATCGAAGCCCCCGCCGCCGCGACGGAGCCGACTGCTGCGCCGGCTCGGAATCGGAATCGTCCTCCTGGTCCTCCTCGGGACCGCGGCGGGCTGGTGGCTGTACGCGAAGCTCGACGGGAACATCCACGTCGACACCTCCGCCGAGGCCGAGCTGCGCCGCTACGAGCGCGAGCGCCCGGCGAGCGTCGCGGTCGGCTCGCAGAACATCCTGCTGATCGGCACCGACTCCCGTTCGGGCCGGGCCAACTCGGGCTACGGGCAGGACCGGGGCACCCAGCGCTCGGACACCACGATCCTGCTGCACCTGCCCGCGGACCGGCGCAGCGCCACGGCCGTGTCGATCCCCCGGGACCTGATGACGCGGATCCCGTCCTGCGGCGGCGCGGACGGCTCGCGCACCCCCGAGCGGTTCGCGCAGTTCAACTGGGCCTTCGAGTGGGGCGGGGCGGCCTGCACGATCCGTACGGTGGAGCGGCTGACCGGGATCCGGATCGATCACCACATGGTCGTGGACTTCGGCGGGTTCAAGAGGATGGTCGACGCGGTCGGCGGCGTGGAGGTCTGTCTGCGGGAGCCGATCGACGACACGGCGGCCAAGCTGCGGCTGCCGGCCGGTCGGCAGACCCTGCGGGGCGAACAGGCGCTCGGTTTCGTCCGGGCCCGTCACAGCCTGGGCAACGGCAGCGACACCGAACGGATGCAGCGCCAGCAGGAGTTCCTCGGCTCGCTGGTGAAGAAGGTGCAGGGCAACGGCGTCCTGCTGAACCCGACGCGGCTGTACCCGCTGCTGGACGCGGCCACCTCCTCGGTGACCACGGACGCGGGGCTGGCGTCGCTGCGCGGCCTGTACGAACTCGTGCGGGGCGTCCGGGACATACCGACCGAGCAGGTCAAGTTCCTTACGGTGCCCCGCCGCCCGTACGCCCCCGACCCGAACCGGGACGAGCTGCTGGAACCGGACGCGACCCGGCTGTTCCGGCAGCTGCGGGCGGACCGGCCGTTGACGATCACCCCGCCCTCCCCGACGCCCACGACGGGGGCCCGCGAGGGGGCCGGTCCGCAGGTCGGTCCGGGGGCCGTCTCGTGGCTGACGCGGTCGGAAAGCGGAACCTCGGACGCACCCGTTCCGGCCCCCACGTTCACCGGAACGACGGCCGGTACGGCCGATTGCCGGTAAAGCAATCCAAAAGCCGGAGGTCCAACCGATCCGCTTGGGGGGTTTGGGGCGTTATGAGGGCAGTGGATTTCGTCACCGGCATGGTTTGCAGCTGACCTGGGCGGATAAGGTGAGCGATCCGGTGCACCGGAAGCGAAGAGACCGTGCACCAGCAGCCGGATCGTTGACCGCGCGCCTGGGGGGAGGCGCGTCGTGAGGCACCGACGGAGGATTCGAGCAACCGTGGATGCGCAAAGCCGTGGGCGGGCGGACGAGATCGACCCCGCTGACCAGTGGGTTCTCAATCCCCGCACTGGCAACTACGAACTGCGACTGGGCCATTCCGCTGCGCAGCAGCGTTCCGTCGCCGCCCCCCGCAGAACCCGCAGGTCCCCCGCCGCGCCCCCGGCGCCCAAGCCCGCGTCGCCGGGCGTACCCAAGCCGCGCCGCGGCGACGGCCCGCCGCCCGGCGGCCGTCGGGGCGGCCGCTCGCGCAAGGCGACCGGCGGCGGTCCGGAGCGGCGCCGCAGGGCGTTGATGGTCACGGGCGGAACCCTCGCCTTCCTGTTGGTGGGCGGCGCGTTGGGCTCGTACCTCTACTACGAGCACCTGAACGGGAACCTCAAGGTCATCGACACCGGCCAGTCGGGCAGCTTCAAGAAGGACCAGCCGATCAACATCCTGGTCATCGGCACCGACAAGCGCAGCGGCGAGGGCAACGAGGGCTACGGGGACGCCGAGAGCGTCGGCCACGCCGACACCACGATCCTCTTCCACGTCGCCAAGGACCGCAGCAACGCCACCGCGTTGTCCATCCCCCGCGACCTGATCACCGACATCCCGGACTGCCCCACGAAGCAGTCGGGCGGCTCGGTGAAGCAGATCCCCGGCACCAAGGCGACCCGCTTCAACAACAGCCTGGGCCAGGAGGGTCGCGACCCGGGCTGCACGATGCGTACGGTCAAGGCGCTCACGGGCGTCGAGGTCGACAACTTCATGATGGTCGACTTCAACGCGGTGAAGAACCTGAGCACGGCCGTGGGCGGGGTGCCCGTCTGCGTGGAGAAGGACGTCAACGACCGGGACTCCAAGCTGAACCTGAAGGCGGGCGAACACCGGCTCCAGGGGGAACAGGCCCTGGCCTTCGTCCGCACCCGGCACGCCTTCGGCAACGAGAGCGACCTGGACCGCATCAAGACGCAGCAGCAGTTCCTGGGTTCGATGATGCGCGAGATGAAGTCCAAGGAGACGCTGACCAGCCCGAAGAAGTTCTTCTCGCTGGCGGAGGCGGCCACGAAGTCGCTGACGGTGGACCAGGGACTGGGCTCCATCGCCAAACTCACCGATCTCGCCGGTGAACTGAAGGACATCAACCTGAAGAACGTCACCTTCACGACGCTTCCGGTGCTCGACAACCCGAACGAGCCCTCCAGCCGCAAGGCGACCGTGGTCCTCAACCCGGCCCAGGCCGACCCGCTGCTGAAGATGATCCGCGAGGACGTCTCGCTCACCGAGGTCGAGAAGAAGGAGCACGCCGCGAAGGAGGCGGCCGAGGCCGACGCGAAGAGCCGGCAGGACGCGCTGCTCCAGGGCAACCGCGCGCCCGCCGCCGACGTCCGAGTGGATGTGTACAACGGCGGAGGGCCGCCCGGAGCGGCGTCCACGACCCTGACCTGGTTGCAGAACTCCAAGGGCGTCCTGAAGGCGACCAACCACGGCAACGCCTCCGCGCGCCTGGCCGCCACCCAACTGGAATACGCTCCCAACCAGGCCGACCAGGCCCGGGCCCTGGCGGACATGATGGGGCTGTCCGCGGCGGCGTTGAAGGTGGGGACGGTGGACGCGGGGCCGAGGACCCCGATGAAGCTGACCCTGGGCTCCGACTTCAAGGAGCCCGGAGCCGCGCTCGGCGCTCCGGAGCAGCCGCAGCAGGCGCCCGAGGGGCTGCAGCGGGTCGAGGCGGACAAGGCGATCTGCGCCAGGTGACCGGACGACGGTTACGGCGCGGTGCGTCGATCGACCGCCGGTGACGGGCGGTAGCCGGAGGGCCCGGCACAATACCGACCAGTAGAGATCTTGAGGGGGGTACGCGTGAAGCACAGCGGCGTGCGTGGGGAGGGTACGCCCGACCAGGCCGGCGGCGGCATATCCGACGACGGCGAGGAGGGCGCCGAGAGCGCGTCCGGCACGGTGCCCCGGCCCCGGAAGGGATCGGACGGGTCCCGTCCGGCCGCCGGCGGGGCGATACCCGTCCGGCGCAGACGTCGGCGGGTGCTGTTCTGGGTGTCGTCCGTGACCGCGTTCCTGATCCTGGGGACCTCGGCGGCCGGCTACCTCTACTACCGCCACCTCGACGGCAACATCCGCAGCGGTCAGCGCCTCAGCGGGGACAGCGGTGTGGAGAAGTCCCACGCCAACGCCAAGGGCCAGCGCCCGCTGAACATCCTGTTGCTCGGCTCCGACAGCCGCAACAAGCCGGAGAACCTGGAGCTGGGCGGCAGCCACGACAGCGTCGGGGCCCCGCCGCTCGCGGACGTGCAGATGCTGCTGCACGTGTCGGCCGACCGGGAGAACGCCTCCGTGGTGAGCATCCCGCGTGACACCCGGGTGGAGATACCCGAGTGCACGGACCCGAAGACGGGTCAGAAGTACAAGAAGTCCACCGCGATGATCAACGAGTCCCTGGGACGCGGCGGCCCCGGCTGCACCCTCGCCACCTGGGAGAAGCTGGCCAACGTCTACATCGACCACTGGATGATGATCGACTTCACCGGTGTGGTGCAGATGGCCGACGCGATCGGCGGCGTCCCCGTCTGCGTCAAGGACAACGTGTGGGACCGGCCGCTGGCCACCTCCGGCGGCGGCTCCGGCCTCAAGCTCACAGCGGGCACCACCAAGATCAAGGGCGAGCAGGCGCTCCAGTGGCTGCGCACGCGGCACGCCTTCAGCAGCGACCTGGGCCGGGCGCAGGCCCAGCACATGTACATGAACTCGATGATGCGCGAGCTCAAGGGCCAGAACGCCTTCACCGACGTCGGCCGGATCACGGCCCTGGCCGAGGCGGGCACCAAGGCGCTGGAGGTCTCCGAGGAGATCGGGTCGGTCAAGAAGCTGTTCAACCTGGCGATGCAGCTGAAGGACGTGCCCACCAACCGCATCACGATGACGACGATGCCGACCTTCCCCGACCCGCGGGACAGCAACCGGCTGATACCGAACGCGGCGGACGCCGACAAGCTGTGGACGATGGTCCGCAAGGACGTGCCCTTCGACAAGAACGGCGCCCCGCAGACCCCGGAGAGCTCCGCGCCGGCCCAGCCGGGCGCCGGCGCGAGCCCGCAGCCGAGCGGCTCCGCCTCCGCGCAGCCGGGCGCCGCGTCCTCCGCCCCGACGCAGCCCTCGCCGCCGGCGCAGCCGGAGCAGCAGCCGTCCAAGGCACCCGTCACCACCCCCGACAGGATCCCGGTGAGCGTGGTCAACGGCACCGCGTCCGGTATGCCGCTGGTGCCCCGGCGGGCCAACACCATCGCCGAGGCCCTGGTCGCCAAGGGGTTCACCGCCGCCCGGGCGGACAGCGCCCTGACCCCGGAGAAGAGCACCGTGGTGCGCTACCCGACGGCCGACCTGGCCGACGAGGCGCAGAGCGTCGCGGCGGCCCTGGGCATCCCGTCCTCCGCCGTGCAGCCCGCGGCCGGCATCCAGGGCGTCACGCTGGTGGTCGGCGCCGACTGGCGCGACGGGACCGCCTACCCGCACCCGGAGCCGCCGCAGGCCGGCGCGGTGCCGGACACGGCGGACGCGCTCAACGGCTCGGACAGCGGGGCGTGCATGGAGGTCTACAAGCCCTACCGCTGGTAGCGGTGGCGGCGACGAGGTGAGGGGGAGCGCCCCGCGCGGTCACGCGGACGGCGCTCCTCGTCCGGCACCGCACCGGCACGGTCGCCGAGACCGCGGTGCCGGGCGGGCATGCCGTCCGGCACGGTCGGGTATCGGTGGGACGTTACCGCGTACGGGGGAAACGGGTGCGCGGCGGACGAGCGGTACGGACAGAGGTTGATCGTATGGGCCTACTGTTCAGACGAATCTGAAGAATCTGCCGCATTCCCTGACCGGTACCCGTGCTGTCCCCCGCGGAGGTGTCCCCCGTGCCCCAGCCGCACCGTCCCGTCCGAACCGCCGGTCCGCCCCGCCCGCCGCGTGCGCGCGGCGCCGGCGGCCAGGCCCGGCGCCGGCGCGACCGGCCGCGGTGGGGGGTGCGGATCGCCGCCGGGCTGTCGTTGATCGTGCTGGGCTCCGGGGCGGTCGGACACGCCGTGATGACCGGCCTGGACACCGGCATCCAACGGGTCGACCCCTTCAAGGACATGAAGAACCGCCCCCAGGCCGGCAACGGCCAGAACTTCCTGCTCGTCGGCACCGACGGCCGCGACAAGATCACCCCGGAGGAGAAGCGCGAGTACCGGCTCGGCGGCGCGCCCTGCCACTGCACCGACACGATCATGCTGGTGCACCTGTCCGCCGACAAGGAACGGGCCAGCGTCATCAGCCTGCCCCGCGACAGCTACGCCGAGGTCCCCGCCCACCGGGACCTCGTCACCGGCAAGGCCCACAAGGCCCACCCCGTGAAGCTGAACGCCGCCTACGCCGAGGGCGGGCCGAACCTCACCGTGCGCACCGTCGAGAACATGACCCGCGTGAAGATCGACCACTACCTGGAGGTCGACTTCACCAGCTTCATGAAGACCGTCGACGCCATGGGCGGCGTCGACATCTGCACCGCCAAGACCATGCGCGACAGCCACACCGGACTCGACCTGCTGCCCGGCACCCACCGCCTGACCGGCGGCCAGGCCCTCCAGTACGTCCGCTCCCGGTACATCGACGGCGCCTCCGACCTGGGCCGGATGCAGCGTCAGCAGCGGTTCGTCGCCGCCCTGATCAAACAGGCCACCGGCGGCGGCGTCCTGCTCAACCCGGTCAAGTTCAAGCAGGTCAGCTCCACCCTCCTGGGGTCGGTGCGCGCCGACAGGGACTTCGGCTCGGAGCAGATGCTCGCCCTGGGACAGGCCATGCGGGACTTCACGCCCTCCTCCTCGGAGTTCGCCTCGGTCCCCGTCGGGGACCCCTCCTACCCCGTCAAGGGCATCGGGTCGACCGTCAAGTGGGACGAGGCGAAGGCCGCCAAGCTCTTCGAGGCCCTGCGCCAGGACCGTCCGCTCGCCCCGGCCCGGCCCGGCCGACCGGCGAGCCGGCCCGCCGCCGTCCCCGTCGACGTCCCGCCGCAGCAGGTCCGCGTCCAGGTGGAGAACGGCACCCGCATCGACGGCCTCGGCGGCCGGGTGGACGCCGCGCTGCGCGCGACCGGCTTCGACACCACCCGGGCCCCCGGCAACGGCGCCAGCCGCGAGGTGCGGCGCACGGTGATCGCGTACGACCCCCGCTGGGACCGCTCGGCCCGTACGGTGTCGGCGGCGCTGCCCGGGGCGGAGCTGCGCGCGGTCCCCAAGCAGGGCCGGACGGTCCTGGTCATCGCGGGCGCCGACTACCGCAAGGTGGTGGCGGTGCGGGCGGAGGACCCCTACCAGGGCGCCGTCGGCGTGGTCACCGGCGACCAGGTGGTGTGCGGCGAGCCGCCGTCCTCCTGAGGCCGGGTCGTCGCCCTCCCGGACCGGCCGTCCCGCGGGGCGGCCGGCGCCGGCTCAGCGGACCCGTTCCAGCAGGCTGACGCGCAGGCCGCGCACGGGCGTGGTCGAGGCCACCCGGTAGTGGTCCCCGAGCGCCCGCGCCTGCTCCGCCGGGAGCTTGCCGAAGGCGTCCGTGCCGGGGGCGTTGCGGACGACCAGCCAGATCCTGCGGGTGTCGCCGAGGCACCGCTCGGGCCGGCCGCACTCCACCGGGAAGAGGTCGTCGCTCGCGACGGCCGACTTCTCGACGAAGACGTCGCGGAGCGCGACCCGCGCCGGCAGGTGGTACTCGATCTGGAAGTCCGTCATGTACACCCGCTCCGCGTCGCCGCGCAGCGGGACGAAGCCGTCGCCGGCGCGGTAGCCCTTGGCGATGACCGCCGCCGCGGCCCGACCGTCCGCGGACTCCTTCGCCCGCTCGGTGCGCAGTTGGCGCTGGTCGGGCAGCCCGAGCAGGATCAGGGCGGCCAGTCCCGCGGCCCCGACCGCGCGCGGCTTCAGCGCGGCCAGGCCGGCGGCGGCCAGGACGGTCCAGGCGGGCAGGGTGAAGAGCACGTAGCGGTCGATGAAGTACGAAGTGCTGCCCTGCGAGACCACGTAGACGGCCAGGATCGGCAGGGCGCCCAGGAGCAGCAGTTCGACGGCCGGCCGCCGCCCGCGGCTCCAGGCCAGCGGCAGCAGCGCCGTCGCGGCCACGGCCAGCGCGACCAGCGGGGAGCCGAACAGGTTGTCCCACAGGCCGGCGATGTCGCGCAGGTGCGGGGTACGGATCCAGCTGATCTGGCGGCCGACCTGACTGCGCCCCAGCAGCACCAGCGGGATCACCGGCACCAGGCCGAGGCCGGCGGCGAGCGCGAAGCCCACCACGGTCCGCCCGCGCCGGCTCGCCCGCGGGCGCAGCAGCACGATCAGCGCGTGCGGCAGCAGGAACAGCAGGGAGACCATGTGCAGCAGACCGGCGACGGTCACCAGCGCCCCGTACGCGGCCCAGCGCCCGGGGCCGGGCCGCTCCAGCGCCCGCAGCAGCAGCCACGTCGCGGCGGCCACCGCGAGCACGACGAAGGCGTACGAGCGGGCCTCGGTGCCGTAGCGGGTCACCGCGGGCAGCAGGGCGAACAGCAGCCCGGCGAAGACCGCGGTGCGGCGGTCGAAGAGGGTGCGGGCGATGAGCACGACGAAGGCGGCGGAACCCGCCATGGCCAGCGCGGACGGCAGCCGCAGCATCGCGGCGGAGTCCCCGACGACCGAGACCCAGCCGTGCAGCAGGAGGTAGTAGAGGCCGGAGACGGCGTCGACGTTGCCGAGCATGCCCACCAGTTCGCCGGTGGTGCGCGAGGCGGCGTTCCAGCTGGCGAGCTCGTCGCGCCACAACTGCGGGGTGCCGGCGCGGAAGGTGGTGACCGCCAGGGTCAGCAGCGCCGCCCACAGCCAGTCGGGACCGGGCACCCGGCGGCGCGTCCGCCCGCGGGCGGACAGGGCGGCGGGCGGGGTCTGCGTGGCAGTGGGCATCAGGGATCTCCGCGGCCGACCCGATGGGCGGACCGGTCGTGGCCGGTGGTGGGCGCGCCGTCGCTCGCGCGGAGCCGGACGTCGGCGGACCAGTGTACGGGGACCCGATAAGACGGCGGTATGACCGCGGTACGGACGGGGGTGGCGACGCGGCGCCGCCGGGCCCCGGAAGCGGGTGCCGACGCGGTGCGGCCGAGCCCCGGAAGCGGGTGCCGACGCGGTGCGGCCGAGCCCCGGGAGCGGTGCCGCCGGGTCCGCGAGCGGGTGGCGACGCGGTGCGGCCGGGCCCGGGAGCGGTGCGGCCGGGCCCCGGGGCGGTCAGTCGTCGAGGCCCTCGGCGGCGCGGCGCGCGCGCAGTTCGGTGATGGCCTGGCGGCGGGCGAGGCGGTGGGTGCGCCGGATCTGGGCCTCCTGGTAGCGCCGCTCGTCCTGCTCGGTCTCGGGGATCACCGGCGGGACCTGGCGGGGCTTGCCCTCGGAGTCCACGGCGGTGAAGACGAGGTAGGCGCTGCCGACCTGGGTGGCGGGCGTGGACTCGTTCCACCGCTCCGCGAGGACCCGTACGCCGATCTCCATCGAGGAGCGGCCGGTCCAGTTGCACTGCGCCCGGACGTGGACGAGGTCGCCGACGCGGACCGGGGCCAGGAAGGCCATCTCGTCCATGGAGGCGGTCACGGCCGGCCCGCCCGAGTGGCGTCCGGCGACGGCACCGGCGGCGTCGTCCACCAGCTTCATGATCACACCGCCGTGCACCGTGCCGAGGAGGTTGGTGTCGTTCGCGGTCATGATGTGGCTGAGGGTGGTCCGGGACGCCGAGATCGGCTTCCCGGGCGGTGCGGCCGGTGTTTCTGTCATACCGCCACCTTAAGTGCGTCCCGCGGGCATCAGCTCTGCAACAGCCCCGGTACGAACCCCGGCCCGGGGTGTCCTGCGACACTCCCCGCCAGGCATCCTTGTGCGCATGAGTGACTGGGACGGGTGGAACGGCGAGCGCGACGCGCGCGGCCGCCGCGATGACGGGTACGGACGCGGCGGCGGACAGGCGCAGCCGGAGGGGCCGCAGCGGATGCGGCACGTCCAGCGGCAGCCGCAGGCGCAGCCCCCGCGCCCGCCCCGGCCCCCGCAGCAGGCTCCGCGCCGGCCGGCCGGTCCCCCGGTCCCGCAGCAGGCGCCGCCGGGTGGCCGTCCCGGGTACGGGGTGCCCCCGCAGCAGACGCAGGGGCCGGACGCGCACGGGTCCTCGTACGACAGCGGCTACAACACCGGCCAGGTCTACGGGACCCCCTCGGGCCCCGGCGGACCGGGCCGCGGCGGACGACCGGGCGGTCCCGGCGGATCGGGCCGACCGGGCGGACCGGCCGGGCCTCCCCCGGACTGGCGCAAGCGGATCAAGGTCGGTTCGATCGTGCTGGTCTCCGTGTTGTTCGTCACCACGGTCGGCACCTACTTCTGGGCCGACTCCAAGGTGCGCCGCGAGGTCGACCTGTCCAAGGTGATCGAGCGCCCCAAGGAAGGCGACTGCACGACCTACCTGATCGTGGGCTCCGACAGCCGCGAGGGCATGTCCGACGAGGAGAAGAAGAAGCTCCACACGGGCTCCGCCGAGGGCAAGCGCACCGACTCGATGATGATCCTCGCCAAGTGCTCCAGCGGGAACACCATGATCTCGCTGCCCCGCGACTCGGACGTGGAGATCCCCTCCTTCGTCGGCTCCAAGTCCGGCAAGAAGTTCCCCGCCCAGGGGCGCCGGGTCAAGCTGAACGCCGCGTACGCGGAGGACGGTCCGGAGCTGCTGGTGCGCACGGTCGAGTACAACACCGGCCTGCGCATCGACCACTACGCCGAGATCGGTTTCGCCGGCTTCGCGAACATCGTGGACGCCTTGGGCGGCGTGGAGCTGGACATCGAGCAGGGCTTCAAGGACGAGAAGTCGGGCGCGGACTTCAAGGCGGGCCGGCAGACCCTCAACGGCGAGCAGTCGCTGGCCTTCGTCCGCACCCGCTACGCCTTCGCGGAGTCGGACCTCCAGCGGACGAAGAACCAGCAGAAGTTCCTCGCGGCCCTGGCGAGCCAGGCCGCGACGCCGGGCACCGTCCTCAACCCCTTCTCCCTGTACCCGTTGCTGGGCGCCGGCCTGGACACGCTGATCGTGGACGGGGACATGGGGCTGTGGGACCTGGGGCAGATGTTCTTCGCGATGAAGGGCGTCAACAGCGGTGACGGGGTGTCGATGAACATGCCGATTTCCGGCCAGCGCGGCGGAAACCTCGTGTGGGACAAGGCGAAGGTCCAGGAGCTGGTCAAGCAGATCCAGAAGGACGAGAAGGTGACCGTCAGGGGTCAGTGAGGGGGCGTGCGGGGGGTGTCCACCGGTCACACGTACGGGTAGGCTCGGGCGGGCGCTGTGGACAGTCCGAGGGTTTTCTCGTAAGACTGTGGCGGCCCGTCCGCCGGGGGGAACGTACGGCCGGGCCCTTTCCCGGCGCGGCCGTCGCACATGCGGGCACGCGTCCGTCCTGCCCGTGGAGCCTCCCATGTCCCTTCATCCGTCCCCGCACGTCCTCGACGACCGGCGGGAGGACGGCGAGCGACCACACGAGACCCCCCTCGGCCGTCCCGTCGCCGGCGGGGCCTCCGTGCCCGGACAGGCCCGCTCCTCGACGCCCCCCGCCCGTCCCCGGCTGCGGATCCTGGACGGACTGCGGATCCTGGCGGCGGTGTTGGTGCTCGTGCACCACTACACCCGCCAGGAGGTGTGGGGGCGCGACGAGTTCGGCTGGCTGACCGTGGTGGGCCGCTACAGCTGGCTCGGCGTGGAGCTGTTCTTCATGATCAGCGGCTTCGTGATCTGCATGTCCGCGTGGGGGCGTCCGCTCGGCAGCTACCTGCGCAGCCGCGTGATCCGCCTGGCGCCGGCCTACTGGTTCTGCGTCCTGGTCACCATGGGCGTGCTGCTGGCCGTGGGCAAGCCCTTCGGGGGCGCGGGCCCGGGGCTGAGCCAGATCCTGACCAACCTGACGATGGTGCAGACCCCGCTGGGCTCCGCCCCGCTGGACCCCTCGTACTGGACCCTCTGGTCCGAGGTGCGCTTCTACCTGATCTTCGCGGTGGTCGCCTGGACCGGGCTGACGTACCGCAAGGTGCTGAACTTCTGCTGGATCTGGACCGTCCTGTCCCTGCTGGCGCCCGGTTCGGGCCTGCCGATCCTGCACGTCCTGGCGAACCCGGACTACTCGCCCCTGTTCATCTCCGGCATCTGCTTCTACCTGATCCGCCGCGAGGGGCCGCGCGCCGGCGAGCCGTGGGTGCTGCTGGCCTTCTCCTGGCTGCTGATGCAGCGCTGGCTGAACGACATCGTGCGCTGGAACACGGTCAAGGGCGACCGGCTCTCCTGGGAGATGTGCCTGCTCATCGTGACCCTGGCCTACGTGGTCATGGCCGCGGTGGCCCTCGGATGGCTGGACCGCGTCGACTGGCGCTGGCTTTCGGTCGCGGGCGCCATGTCCTACCCCCTCTACCTGCTGCACCAGCAGATCGGGGTGACCCTGCTCGCGAAGTGGCACAAGGACGTCGAGCCGTGGACGCTGATGCTGTCGGCGATGGCCGTGATGGTGCTGGCGTCCTGGCTGATCCAACGGTTCGTGGAACGGCCGCTCTCCGGACGCCTGAAGCGGTTCCTGGAGAGCCGTCCGCCGCGCGGGCGGGACGGGGAGCGGCCCGCCCGGAAGGCCGCGCAGGGCGCTCCGTAGGGGCGGGCACGGGGCCGTCGGCACGAGAAGGGTCGGTACAAGAAGGAAGGGGCACCCCCGAGGGGGTGCCCCTTCCTCATGCGCGGGTGTGCGCGTGGGTCACTTGCCGGCGCGGGCGCGCAGCTTCCACGGCATCGCGATGGACTCCAGCTGGACGGCCAGGTTCATCTTGGACTCGCCGACGGTGCGGTCCTCGAAGTGGATCGGGACCTCCATCACCTGGAAGCCGCGGCGCAGGGCCTTGTACTTCATCTCCACCTGGAAGCTGTAGCCGGCGCTGCCGATCGACGCGAGGTCGATGGCCTTCAGCGCGGGGGCGCTCCACAGGTTGAAGCCGCCCGTGATGTCGCGGACGCGGGTGCCGAGGATGGTGCTCGCGTACGCGTTGGCCCAGCGGGAGAGCAGCTTGCGGTGCGCGCCCCAGGCGTCGGAGAGGGTGCCGCCCGGCACGTAGCGGCTGCCGACGACGAGACCGGCGCCGGTGGAGCGGGCGACGCCCAGCATCTCGGCGATCTTGCCGGCCGGGTGGGAGCCGTCCGCGTCCATCTGGAGCACGTACTCGGCGCCGTCCTCGACGGCCTTGGCCATGCCGGCGGCGTAGGCGCGGCCGAGGCCGTCCTTCGCGGTGCGGTGCAGGACCGACATGCGGGGCTTGCCGTCCTCGGTGAGGAAGCCCTCCGCCAGCTCGTCGGCGATCTTGCCGGTGCCGTCGGGAGAGGAGTCGTCCACGATCAGCAGGCGCAGGCCCGGCTGGTCGAGGCCCATGAGCAGCTCCACCATGCCGGGGAGGTTGCCCGCCTCGTTGTAGGTGGGCATGACCACGGTGAGCGGCGTGTGCGCCCAGGTGTCGGGGAGCTTGGTGGTCGCGACGTCGGTCGCGCGGGAAGTCTGCTGCTCGCCTATCACAGGTTGTGCCTCACTGAAGTTGGTCACCGGTCGGAGGAGAAGCGGACGGCGGCGTCGGGCAGTTCAGCCTCGCACCACACCCGCACCCCTGCGCGAAGTTCGTTGTCAGCCCCTACGACGGCACCGTCACCGACGACCGCGCCGTTCACCACCGTGCGCGAGCCCACCGAGGCGCCGGCGCCGATGAGGCTGGCGCTCACCACCGTGTCCGGGCCGAGGATCGCACCGTCCAGCACGATCGAGCCCTGGACGACCGCACCCGATTCGATCCGGGCGCCGGCACCCACCACGGTACCGCCCGAGAGCTTGGCTCCGTCGGCGACCTGGGCACCCGGGAGGACGAGGGCCTCGCCGCGGGGGCCGGGGACGGCCGGGGAGGAGACGACGCCGCGGACGAGGTCGGCCGAGGCCTGCACGAAGGACTCGGGCTTGCCGAGGTCCAGCCAGTAGGTGTCCTCGGTGACGCCGTGCAGCTTGGCGCCGGAGTCGAGGAGGCCGGGGAAGGTCTCGCGCTCGACGGATACCGGTCGCCCGGCCGGGATGGAGTCGATGACGCTGCGTCGGAAGACGTAGCAGCCGGCGTTGATCTGGTCGGTGATGATCTCTTCGGGGGTCTGCGGCTTCTCGGTGAAGGCCAGCACCCGTCCCTCGGAGTCGGTGGGGACCAGACCGAAGGCGCGGGGGTCCTCGACGCGCACGAGGTGCAGGGAGACGTCGGCGTCGGCGTCCTGGTGCGACTGGACCAGGCCCGCGATGTCGAGGCCGGTCAGGATGTCGCCGTTGAAGACGAGGACCGGGGAGTCCGGGCCGCCGGTCAGGCGCTGGGCGGCGTTGCGGATGGCACCGCCGGTGCCCAGCGGCTCGTCCTCGACGACGTATTCGAGAGTGATGCCGAAGTCGGATCCGTCGCCGAAGTAGGGCTCGAAGACCTCGGCGAGGTAGCAGGTGGCCATCACGATGTGCGTGACACCGGC
The DNA here is from genome assembly GCF_040650855.1 of Streptomyces sp. NPDC048606. NCBI lineage: Bacteria > Bacillati > Actinomycetota > Actinomycetes > Kitasatosporales > Streptomycetaceae > Streptomyces > Streptomyces sp. NPDC048606. The sequence continues at coordinate 42,585 of NZ_JBEZIB010000009.1, forward strand.
GGCGGCGGCCCTGGCTATCTGGTGGGCGAGGAACGGGACACCCGCGGCCGGAACCATCGGCTTGGGGGTGTTCACCGTCACGGGGCGCAGTCGCGTCCCCTGCCCGCCGACCAGCAGGATCGCTTCCGTCATTTTGTTCTCTCCCCAACCGGTTCAGGCGTACGAAGCATCAAAGTTAGCCCATCCGGGGAAGTACCAAGGCCGGAGGCGGCCCGGGCGGGGCGCCGGCGGCAACGTTCCGGTTACGGCGGGTTCCGCACCATGACGGCGCGCCGGGGCCCGTACGCCCCGCGTCGTCCTCTTTGGACGCGCGGGATTCGGCCGTCGGAGCGGAAGACGCACTGATCAGCGGCGGACCTTCCGCTCACCGCCCGTGGCCGGCGGGGGCGGGCGGCCCGCCCGTGCGGGCGGGCGCGGGGCGGCGCGGCGGCCGTCGTGGCGGGGCCGGTGGGGGCGCCGCGTGCGCCCGCTGGATCGGAATCGTTACAAACGCTGCGTGAGCGGCGGGCCCGTGCGGGCGCCCGGTCCCGGGCATGGCGCAGCGGCCCCCGACGTGGTGCCGGGGGCCGTGGGCCGGATGCGCTCGGGGCGTTACGGCAGGTTGCGCGCCATGACGATGCGCTGGACCTGGTTGGTGCCCTCGTAGATCTGCGTGATCTTCGCGTCGCGCATCATGCGCTCGACCGGGTAGTCGCGGGTGTAGCCGTAGCCGCCGAGGAGCTGGACGGCGTCGGTGGTGACCTCCATGGCGACGTCGGAGGCGAAGCACTTGGCCGCGGCGCCGAAGAAGGTGAGGTCGCCGTCGACGCGCTCGGACTTGGCGGCGGCGGAGTACGTCAGCTGGCGGGCGGCCTCGATCTTCATGGCCATGTCCGCGAGCATGAACTGCACGCCCTGGAAGTCGCCGATCGGCTTGCCGAACTGCTTGCGCTCCTGGACGTAGCCCTTGGCGTAGTCGAGGGCGCCCTGGGCGATGCCGAGGGCCTGCGCGGCGATGGTGATGCGGGTGTGGTCGAGGGTCTTCATCGCGGTGGCGAAGCCGGTGCCCTCGGCGCCGATCATGCGGTCGGCGGGGATGCGCACGTTGTCGAGGTAGACCTCGCGCGTCGGGGAGCCCTTGATGCCGAGCTTCTTCTCGGGGGCGCCGAAGGAGACGCCCTCGTCGCCCTTCTCCACGACGAAGGCGCTGATGCCCTTGGAGCGCTTCTCCGGGTCGGTGACGGCCATGACCGTGTAGTACTCGGAGACGCCCGCGTTGGTGATCCAGCGCTTGACGCCGTTGAGCACCCAGAAGTCGCCGTCGCGCACGGCGCGGGTCTTCATGCCGGCGGCGTCGGAGCCCGCGTCGGGCTCGGACAGGGCGTACGAGAACATCGCGTCGCCCTTGGCCAGCGGGCCGAGGTACTTGGCCTTGAGCTCCTCGGATCCGGAGAGGATCACCGGGAGGGAGCCGAGCTTGTTCACGGCCGGGATAAGAGAGGAGGAGGCGCACACGCGGGCCACCTCCTCGATCACGATCACGGTGGCGAGGGCGTCGGCCCCGGCACCGCCGTAGGTCTCCGGGACGTGGACGGCGTGCAGGTCGCTTGCGACCAGGGCGTCGAGGGCCTCCTGCGGGAAGCGGGACTCCTCGTCGACCGCGGCGGCGAACGGCAGGATCTTCGCCTCGGCGAGCGAGCGGACGGACTCGCGGAGCATGTCGTGCTCCTCGGCCGGGCGGTACAGGTCGAAGTCGGCAGAACCCGCCAAGACTCTCACTCCCCATGTGTGATGCGTGATGCTAACTACCGTTAAGTAACCGAAATCTTAGTGTCCGGCGCCCCGCCGGCGATATGTACCGCGCACGTGAGCTGCGTGACAGCGGAGAGCGTCCCCCACGGGGGGCGGCACTATGCTCGGGTGCCGCAAACGGCCCCGCACCTCTGGAGCACCCATGGCCCCCCTCAAGATCACCGTGATCGGCACCGGCTACCTCGGCGCGACGCACGCCGCCGCGATGGCCGAGCTGGGCTTCGAGGTGTTGGGCCTGGACGTGGTGCCGGAGAAGATCGAGATGCTGGCCCGGGGCCGGGTCCCCATGTACGAGCCCGGACTGGAGGAACTCCTCGCCGCGCACGTCGCCGGCCTGCCGGGCTCCACCGGGCGGCTGCGCTTCACCACCTCCTGGGAGGAGGTGGGCGCCTTCGGCGACGTCCACTTCGTCTGCGTGAACACCCCGCAGAAGCACGGCGAGTACGCCTGTGACATGTCGTACGTCGACTCGGCGATGGAGTCCCTGGCCCCGCACCTGACCCGGCCGGTGCTCGTGGTCGGCAAGTCGACCGTGCCCGTGGGCTCCGCCGAGCGGCTCGCGGCCCGGCTCGCCGAGCTGGCGCCGGCCGGCGAGGACGTGGAGCTGGCCTGGAACCCCGAGTTCCTGCGCGAGGGATTCGCCGTCCGGGACACGCTGCACCCCGACCGGATCGTCATCGGCGTCCGGGGCGAGCGCGCGGAGAAGGTGCTGCGCGAGGTGTACGAGACCCCGATGTCCGAAGGCAGCCCTCTGGTGGTCACCGACTTCCCGACGGCGGAGCTGGTGAAGACCGCCGCGAACTCCTTCCTCGCCACGAAGATCTCCTTCATCAACGCCATGGCGGAGGTCTGCGAGGCGGCCGGCGGCGACGTGGCCAAGCTGGCCGAGGCCATCGGCCACGACGACCGGATCGGCGCGAAGTTCCTGCGCGCCGGCATCGGCTTCGGCGGCGGCTGCCTGCCCAAGGACATCCGCGCCTTCATGGCCCGCGCCGGCGAACTGGGCGCCGACCAGGCCCTGACCTTCCTGCGCGAGGTCGACTCCATCAACATGCGCCGGCGCGGCCACATGGTGGAGCTGGCCCGCGAGGCCGTCGGCGGGTCCTTCCTCGGCAAGCGCGTCGCCGTGCTCGGGGCCACCTTCAAGCCGGACTCCGACGACGTCCGCGACTCCCCCGCCCTCAACGTCGCCGGGCAGATCCACCTCCAGGGCGGACAGGTCACCGTCTACGACCCCAAGGGCATGGACAACGCCCGCCGCGTCTTCCCGACCCTCGGCTACGCCGACTCCGCGCTGGAGGCCGCGCGCGGAGCCGAGGTCGTCCTGCACCTGACGGAGTGGAGCGAGTTCCGCGAGCTCGACCCCGTCGTCCTCGGCGAGGCCGTCACCGACCGGCTCGTCCTGGACGGGCGCAACGCGCTGGACGCGGCCCGGTGGCGGGCGGCCGGCTGGACCTACCGCGCGATGGGGCGACCGCGCGCGTAGGAACACGTGCGGGAAGGGGTGCGGCGGCGGGGCGGCGAGGCGGCCCCGTACCGGCTTTTCCCTTGGGGGAGTTCGGGTGCGACGGCCCGACCAGGGCGTATACCGATACCCAGTTTTGAACGACCTCAGTCAAAGAAGTGGAATAAATGACTGGGTAGACTTCGGGCCGATGACCACGACCAGCAGCCTCCCGACCAACCCCACCGCATCTGCGACGGCGGCGCCCGCCACGCGTGACCGGCGGGGATCCTTCGAAGCAGCCATGCGCGGACGCGGGGCCCTGTGGGGCATCGCGGGCTTCTGGCTGGCCTCCCGGGCAGCGATGCTCTGGATGCTCGTCAACGACTTCTTCAGCTCGAACGTCGTCCGCGTGGAGGTCACCGCGACCTACCACAACTGGTACAACGTCCTCGTCACGGGGACGCTGCCGCAGAACGACATCATGTGGCAGTACCCCCCGGCGGCCGCGGCGATCTTCCTCTCGCCCGACCTGCTCCCCTTCCTCAGCTACTTCCAGGCCTTCGTCGCGCTGACCGTCCTGTGCGACGGCCTGCTGCTGCTCGGCCTGATACGCGTGGCCCGCCGCAACGACGGCAGCATGGCCGGCGCGGTGCTGTGGCTCGTCACGCTGCCGATGATGATGGCCACCCCGTTCGCCCGCTACGACATCCAGGTCACGCTGCTCGCCGTCGGCTCGCTGCTGTTCCTGCGCTACCGGCCCCTGGTCGGCGGTGCCATCGCCGGCATCGGCGCCATGGTCAAGGTGTGGCCGCTGCTCACGCTGCTCGGCACCCCGCGCGGCAAGTCCACGCGTCAGGCCTTCGTCTCCGCGGTCGTCTCCGCCCTCGCGCTGCTCGGCGTCTTCGCGCTGCTGTTCCGCGACACCTTCGGCTTCCTCGGCAACCAGGGCGACCGCGGCGTGCAGGTCGAGTCCCTCGGCGGCAGCGCGCTGATGGCCGCCCGCCTCGTCGACCTGTGGCCCGGCAAGATCAACTTCCAGTACGGCGCCTTCGAGTACGTCGGCCCGTACGTGTCGAGCATCGCGCGGGCCTCGCTCGGCCTGACCGTGATCGGCTTCCTGCTGCTCCTGCTGTGGCGCGTCAAGGCCAACCGCTGGTCGAACGCGACGCCCTTCGACGCCGCGCTCTGCGCCATCCTGGTCTTCACCGTCACCAGCCGGGTCATCAGCCCGCAGTACATGATCTGGCTGCTCGGCCTCGCCGCCGTCTGCCTGACCTCCCGGCACACCACCCAGCGTCCGATCGCCTGGCTGCTGGTCGTCGCCAACGCCCTGACCACCCTGATCTTCCCGATCTGGTACGGCTCGGACATCCTGGAGAACACCACGCTCGGCACCATCCTGCTGTGCGCGCGCAACGGTCTCCTGCTGTACGCCACCGTGTGGTCCGGCATCCGCCTGTGGAAGGCCACCGTCCTGCCGAAGCACGCACTGGCCGGACGGGCCTAAGAGGATCTTCGGTGCTGCGCGGCGCGGGCCGTGAACTCCGCGTCGCGCAGCACCCGCTGGGCGTTGCCCCAGGTGAGCAGGGCCAGGTCGGCCTCCGACCAGCCCCGCTCCAGTAGTTCCGCGATCAGCCTCGGGTAGCCCGAGGGATCGGTCAGACCGGCCGGCCGGGCCGTGCCCGGCTCCGCGCCGAAGGCGGCGCCCAGGCCCACCCCCTGCGCACCCGCGAGCGCCCGTACGTGCTCCACGTGGTCCGCGACCGCGTGCAGGGAATCCCCGGTGCGCGCGGTGTCGAAGGTGACCATCACCAGGCCGTTCGCCGCGCGCAGCGCGAGCATCACCTCGTCCGTGACGTTGCCCGGATGCGGGTTGAGCGCGGCGGCCCCCGCGTTCGAGACGATCACCGGGGCCTTGGAGGCCGCGGCGAGCTGGCAGGCCGCCACGGGCGGGCAGCCCGTCAGGTCCAGCACCATCGCCAGCCGGTTCGCCTCCCGCACCACCTCGTGGCCGAAGGCCGTCAGCCCCTCCTGCGCCCAGGGCGCCCCCGCCGGCGCGAGCAGGCGCACGCCGAGGGAGTGGAAGGCGCGCAGCGCGCCCAGCGAGCCGGTGAGGGTGCGGCCGGAGACCGGGCCGAGGAAGGAGGCGATGCGTCCGCGGTTGCGGGCGTCGGCCATGTCGTCGGGGGTCAGCGCGAGGCACAGCCGGTCGGGGTAGCGGCGCATCAGGGCGAGTGCCACGTCGATCTGTTCGAGGGTCTCCGACACGACCGGGTCGCCGACGGCCGCCTCGTGGGGCGTCAGCAGCGTCCAGAACTGGGCGCCCACGCCGCCGGAGCGCAGCCTCGGGATGTCGGTGTCGACGCCGCCGTCGGGGGTGTCGATGTCGTGGTACGGGCTGTGGCGCAGGGTCCAGACGAGGGTGTTGCACCCGTCGGCGACGGGGTGTGCGGCGAGCAGGGCGGCGGCGCGGTCGAGGGCACCGGCCGGGGAGGTCGCGGCGGGGAGGTCCTCGGCGCCGACGCCGAGGGTCTGCGGTTCATCCTGCAGGTCGGCCATGGCGTTCGCTCCGGGGTCTCGGAGTCGGCAGGGAGAGTGGTGCCCACCGTGACACGTGAGGCGTGGGGGGTGCCCGACGGGTGTGGCAATCGGGTGGTCCGCCCGCTCGGGGCCGTTTCCCCTCCCCCGCGCCGCGCTCTCCCCGCGCCGACCGCCGGGCCTTCCCCGCGTCGGAACGCGGGAAGGGCCCGGCGGGAAGGCCCGGCCGGGGACGGGTACGGCTACAGGTGGGCGTCCGACGGGGGCCGGGTCGCCGCCAGGTCGGCCGCCACCGCTTCCGCGTCGCGCAGCGCCCGTACGGGGTTCGCCCAGGTCAGCTTCGCCAGGTCCGCGCGGGACCAGCCGCGGTCCAGCAGCTCCGCCACCAGGTTCGGGTAGCCCGCCACGTCGTCCAGGCCCGCCGGGGTGAAGGCCGTGCCGTCGTAGTCGCCGCCGATGCCGACGTGGTCGACGCCGGCGACCTCGCGCATGTGGTCCAGGTGGTCGGCGACGGTGGCGGCGGTGGCCACCGGGCGCGGACGCCCCGCCTCGAAGGCCCGGTGCAGGGCCATCGCCTCCGGCGTGGTGTCGAGGTGGTGGAAGCCGTGCGCGCGCAGGTTCTCGTCGGCGGCCAGGGTCCACTCGACCGCCGCCGGCAGGATGAACTTCGGCACGAACGTGGCCATGGCCACGCCGCCGTTGGCCGGCAGCAGCTCCAGCACGTCGTCGGGGACGTTGCGCGGGTGGTCGCAGATCGCCCGCGCCGACGAGTGCGAGAAGATCACCGGCGCGGCCGAGACGGCGATCGCGTCGCGCATCGTCGTGTCGGCGACGTGCGAGAGGTCGACGAGCATGCCGACACGGTTCATCTCGCGGACGACCTCGCGGCCGAAGTCGCTCAGCCCGCCGTGGCGCGGCTCGTCGGTCGCCGAGTCCGCCCAGTCGATGGTGTCGTTGTGGGTCAGCGTCATGTACCGCACGCCGAGCCGGTGCAGGGCGCGCAGCGTGGCGAGGGAGTTGTTGATGGAGTGCCCGCCCTCGGCGCCCATCAGCGAGGCAATCCGGCCGTCGGCGCGGGCCGCCTCCATGTCGTCCGCCGTCAGCGCCCGTACGAGGTCGCCGGGGTAACGGTCGATCAGGCGGGCGACGACGTCGATCTGCTCCAGCGTGGCGCTGACCGCCTGGTCGCCCGCGTAGTCGGAGCGCACGTACACCGACCAGAACTGGGCGCCGACGCCCCCGGCACGCAGCCGGGGGATGTCGGTGTGCAGGTGGTCGCTCTGGTCGGCGGCGATGTCGCGCCGGTCGAGGTCGTAGCGGACCTGTTCGCGCAGCGCCCACGGCAGGTCGTTGTGGCCGTCCACGACCGGGTGCTCGGCCAGCAGCTCACGCGCCTGGCGCAGGCGCTGCGCGGCGCTCACTTGCCGAACCCGAAGGAGTCCGCGCCCGCGACCTTCGTCCGCAGCCGCTTGCCCTTCTCGGTGGCCTGGTCGTTCAGTTCCTGCTGGAAGTCCCGCATCCGGGCCAGCAGCTCCGTGTCGTGCGCGGCCAGCATCCGTACGGCCAGCAGGCCGGCGTTGCGCGCGCCGGCCACGGACACGGTGGCGACGGGCACCCCGGCGGGCATCTGCACGATCGACAGCAGGGAGTCCATGCCGTCGAGGTACTTCAGCGGCACGGGGACGCCGATGACGGGCAGCGGGGTGACCGAGGCCAGCATCCCGGGCAGGTGGGCGGCTCCGCCCGCGCCCGCGATGATCGCCTTCAGGCCGCGGTCCGCCGCCCGCTCCCCGTACTCGACCATCTCGCGCGGCATCCGGTGGGCGGAGACCACGTCGACCTCGTAGGGGATCTCGAACTCGTCGAGCGCCTGGGCGGCGGCCTCCATGACGGGCCAGTCGGAGTCGGAACCCATGACGATGCCGACGACGGGGCCCGTGCCCGCGGGGGTGGTGCTCATTCGGTGATCGTTCCTCTGAGGTAGCCGGCTGCGTGACGTGCGCGCTCCAACACGTCGTCCAGATCGTCGCCGTAGGTGTTGACGTGGCCGACCTTGCGGCCGTGCTTCACGTCCTTGCCGTACATGTGGATCTTCAGCTGCGGGTCGTGGGCCATGCAGTGCAGGTACGCCGCGTACATGTCGGGGTAGTCACCGCCGAGCACGTTGGCCATGACCGTCCAGCGGGCCCGGGGGCGCGGGTCGCCCAGGGGGAGGTCCAGGACCGCGCGGACGTGGTTGGTGAACTGGGAGGTGATGGCACCGTCCTGCGTCCAGTGCCCGCTGTTGTGCGGGCGCATGGCCAGTTCGTTGACGAGGATGCGGCCGTCGGCCGTCTCGAACAGCTCCACGGCCAGGTGGCCGGTCACGTCGAGCTCCTTGGCGATGCGCAGGGCGAGCGCCTGCGCCTCGCCGGCGAGGGCCTCGGACAGGTCGGGGGCGGGGGCGATCACCGTGTCGCAGACGCCGTCCACCTGGATGGACTCGACGACGGGGTAGGCCACCGCCTGACCGTGCGGGGAGCGGACGATGTTCGCCGCGAGCTCGCGGACGAACTCGACCTTCTCCTCCGCGAGGACCGGCACGCCCGCCTTGAACGGGGCGTGCGCGTCCTCGGGCGTGCGCACGAACCACACGCCCTTGCCGTCGTAGCCGCCGCGCACCGTCTTGAGGATGACGGGGAACCCGCCCACCTCGGCGGCGAAGGCCTCGACGTCCGCCGGATCGGCGACGATCCGGTGGCGGGGGCTGGGCGCGCCGATCTCGTCGAGCTTGGCGCGCATCACCCCCTTGTCCTGGGCGTGCACCAACGCGTCGGGCCCCGGGCGGACGGGGATGCCGTCCGCTTCCAGGGCCCGAAGGTGTTCGGTGGGCACGTGCTCGTGGTCGAAGGTGATCACGTCACATCCGCGCGCGAACGCGCGCAGCGTCTCCAGGTCGCGGTAGTCGCCGATGACGACATCGCTCACGACCTGGGCCGCCGAATCCTGTGGTGTGTCACTGAGGATCTTGAATCTGATACCGAGGGGGATACCCGCCTCGTGGGTCATGCGGGCGAGCTGTCCGCCGCCGACCATGCCGACTACCGGGAACGTCACGCCTCCAGGGTATCCGTCGGTATTCCGCCATCCGGACGTGGCCTGGCGCGTACCCGTGTGCCGTGCGTCGCACGGGGCGCGAAGGCACGTACGGCGCCCCGGGGCGACACTTAACATGGACGGGTTGACGCATTCGAGTGACGCCCGCGCATCGGCCGTGACGCCGTGGGTGACGACGACCGACAGGGACTGAACCATCACATGAGCACGCCGAAAGCTGTACCGCTGTCCGAGCGTTTTCGCGGTCTCGCCCGCGAAGCCATCAAGTTCGGCGCAGTCGGTGGACTGGGCGTCCTGGTCAACTTCGGCGTGTTCAACCTGCTCCGGAGCACGACGGACCTTCAGATCGTGCGCGCGAACGTCATAGCCATCGTGGTGGCCATCATCACGAACTACATCGGCTTCCGGTACTTCACCTACCGCGACCGCGACCTCGGCAGCCGTCGCCGCGAGATGGTGCTCTTCGTCCTCTTCAGCGCCATCGGCATGGTCATCGAGAGCGGCGTGCTCTACGTGGCGACGTACGGCTTCGGCTGGGACAGCTCGCTGCAGAACAACATCTTCAAGTTCCTCGGCATGGGCGTGGCGACCGTCTTCCGCTTCTGGTCCTACCGCACCTGGGTCTTCAAGGCCCTGCCCACGCCGGCGGCCCCCTCGCTGGTGGTCGAGCAGCGCGACGGCGCGCAGGACCTGCCCGCCGCGCCCCGCACCCCCGAGCCCGCGGCCCAGTAACACCCCGCCGGAGCCGTCCGGTCGGGGTCAGCGGACGGTCTCCTCCGGTTCCGGCGGCTGCGGCGCCGTACGGCTGAGGAACAGCGCGAACACCGGCGGTCGGGCCTGGAGCAGCTCCAGGCGACCGCCGTCGGCCTCCGCGAGGTCGCGGGCCACGGCCAGGCCGATGCCGGTGGAGTTGCGGCCGCTGATGGCCCGCTCGAAGATCCGGTTGCCGAGGTCGGGCGGGACGCCGGGGCCCTCGTCCGTGACCTCCAGCACGGCCTGGTTGCCGATCACCCGGGTGCGCAGCGCGACGGTCCCGCCGCCGTGCATCAGCGCGTTCTCCACGAGGGTCGCCAGGACCTGCGAGACCGCCCCGGGGGTGCCGACCGCCCGCACCCCCGTCTTCCCGGAGCTCACGATGGCCCGCCCGGCGCTGCGGTAGGCCGGCCGCCACTCCTCCACCTGCTGCTTGACGACCTCGTCGAGGTCGAAGGGGACCGCCGAGCCGGTGCGCGGGTCGCGGGAGTTCGTCAGCAGCCGCTGGACCACGTCCGTGAGCCGCTCCACCTGGGTGAGGGCGATGGTCGCCTCCTCCCGTACGGTCTCCAGGTCATCGGTGACCGTGATCTCCTCCAGCCGCATCGACAGGGCCGTCAGCGGGGTCCGCAACTGGTGCGAGGCGTCCGCGGCCAGGCGCCGCTCGGCGGTCAACATCCGCCCGATCCGCTCCGCGCTGGAGTCCAGCACGTCCGCGACCCGGTCCAGTTCCGGCACCCCGTAGCGCTTGTGCCGCGGGCGCGGGTCGCCCGAGCCGAGCCGTTCGGCGGTCTCCGCGAGGTCGGTGAGCGGGGAGGCCAGCCGGTTGGCCTGGCGTACGGCGAGCAGGACGGCCGCGACGACGGCCAGCAGCGCCACCGCCCCGACCACGGCGAGGGTGCGCCCGACCTCGCGGGTGACGGTCGAGCGGGACTCCTCGACCACGACGAACTCGCCCTGTTCCCCGCGCGCCGTACCCCGGATGACGCTGCCGTCGACCCGGTCGCCGACCTCGACGATCGGGTGGCCGGGGACGATGATGCGGGCGTAGGTGCCGAGGTCCAGCTGTTCGGCGAGGGCCCCGGCCTCGATCGGTTTGTGTTCGAGGGCGTCCGCCTCGACGATCCCGAGGAGCCGCAGCGCCTCGGAGCCGATGCGGTCCTGGGCGCTGCTGGTGATGGTCCGGGTCTCCACGATGACCAGGGAGACCCCGAACACGGCGATCACGACGAGCACCACGGCGAGCGTGGAGTTGATCAGGCGGCGGCGCATGGCTCGGGGGGTGTCTCAGCTCTTCTCGAAGCGGAAGCCGACGCCGCGGACCGTGGCGATGTAGCGGGGGTTCGCGGCGTCGTCCCCGAGCTTCTTGCGCAGCCAGGAGATGTGCATGTCGAGGGTCTTGGTGGAGGACCACCAGGTGGTGTCCCAGACCTCGCGCATCAGCTGGTCGCGGGTGACGACGCGGCCGGCGTCACGGACCAGGACGCGCAGGAGGTCGAACTCCTTGGCGGTGAGCTGGAGCTCCTCCTCCCCCATCCACGCGCGGTGCGACTCGACGTCGATGCGCACGCCGTGGGTGGCGGGGGCCTGGGCGCTGTCGGAGGCGCCGCGCCGCAGGAGGGCCCGTACGCGGGCCAGCAGCTCGGCGAGCCGGAAGGGCTTGGTCACGTAGTCGTCGGCGCCGGCGTCCAGGCCGACCACCGTGTCGACCTCGTCGGCCCGGGCGGTGAGGACCAGGATCGGGAAGCCGTGGCCCTCGGCGCGCAGTCGCCGGGCCACCTCCAGGCCGTCCATGCCGGGCAGCCCCAGGTCCAGGACGACGAGGTCGACGCCGCCCTGGAGTCCCGCGTCCAGGGCGGTGGGGCCGTCCTCCCGGACCTCGACCTCGTAACCCTCCCGGCGCAGGGCGCGGGCCAGGGGTTCCGAGATGGATGCGTCGTCCTCGGCGAGCAGTACACGCGTCATGTGGGTGATGGTAGTCCGCGACGGCCTGAAGGAGACCCTTGCCCGCAGACCCCTCTCGAACTGGGGTTATGAGTAGACGACCGCCTTCGAATATGGCGAATCGGTTCCCGGCGGACCTGTGATCCATCTCTCAAGTCCTTCCATATGCCGCACTGTCGTGTCGTATGGTGGCGAGACGCCTGATGCACTACTCAGGGGATCTTTGTGCCGAAAAGCGAGCAAGGAACCTCAAATTCTGCTCTGGTCGGTTTCAGCCGGCCCAGATGACAGTGAATGACCTATGGGCCGGGCCCGGCGCGCGAGGAGGCGCGCAGGGCGTGGATCCCGGTTACGGCCGACCCTTCTACCCCGACAACCCGGGGAACGAGGCCCCAGGGCGTGGGGCGGGTCATCCGTCGCCGGTGCCGGCCACCCCCCACCGGGCGCTGAACAGCTCACGAAGCCGAGCGTCCCGAGCAAGCAAGGATCGACCATGGCTTCCAGCCTGACGAAGGACTCGGCGTCCCCGGCGCCCGAGAAGACCTTCTTCGGCCACCCCCGTGGCCTGGCCACTCTGTTCATGACCGAGATGTGGGAGCGCTTCTCCTACTACGGCATGCGCGCCCTTCTCGTCTACTACCTGGTCTCGGGCGGCGCGGACGCCGCCACGGGCAGCCAGGGTGGCGGTCTGGCGATGACAGCGGCCACCACCACGGCCATCTACTCCGTGTACGTCTCCATGGTCTACCTCATGGCCATGCCGGGCGGATGGTTCGGTGACCGCGTCTGGGGCGCCCGCAAGACGGTCGCCATCGCCGGTTTCGTGATCATGGCTGGTCACCTGTCGCTGGCCATTCCCGGCCAGGCGATGTTCTTCGTCGGTCTGATCCTCGTCGCGGCCGGTTCCGGTCTGCTGAAGGCCAACATCTCCACGATGGTCGGCCACCTCTACGACGGTCCCGAGGACCCGCGCCGTGACGGTGGCTTCACCCTCTTCTACATCGGCATCAACCTCGGTGCCTTCGTCGCTCCCTTCGTCGTCGGCACGATCGGCAAGGAGCACAACTGGCACCTGGGCTTCGCCCTCGCCGCCGCGGGCATGGGCCTGGGTCTGCTCCAGTTCCTGCTGGGCACCAAGCACCTGAGCCCCAAGAGCAGCCAGGTCCCGAACCCGCTGTCGCCCGAGGAGCGCAAGGCCGTCCTGACCAAGGTCGCCCTCGTCGCCCTGGTCATCGCCGTCTTCTACGGCGCGGTCGTCGCCCTCGGCATGTACACCCTGAACTGGGCGCTGGTCCCGCTGACGCTGGCCGGTCTGATCATCCCGATCGCGGTGCTGACGCGCATCAAGCGCGACAAGGACCTCTCGGCCCCCGAGCAGTCCCGCATGACCGCGTACATCTGGTTCTTCATCGCCGCCGCCGTCTTCTGGATGATCTACGACCAGGGTGGCTCCACGCTGTCCCTGTTCGCCGACTCCAAGACCTCCGACACCGTCTTCGGCTTCGCCTTCTCGGCGACCTGGTACCAGTCGCTGAACCCGCTGTTCGTGATGGCCCTGGCCCCGGTCTTCGCCTGGCTGTGGCTGTGGCTGGCCCGCAAGAACCAGGAGCCGAACACCATCGTGAAGTTCGCGATGGGTCTGGTGCTGGTCGGTGCCTCGTTCTTCGTCTTCATCGTTCCGATGGGCATGGCCGGCGGTGACACCAAGGTCTCCCCGATGTGGCTCGTCTCGATCTACATGATCCAGACCATCGGTGAGCTGTGCCTCTCCCCGGTCGGCCTCTCCGTCACCACGAAGATGGCCCCGCAGAAGTACGCCTCCCAGATGATGGGCGTCTGGTTCCTGGCGGTCACCGCAGGTGACTGCACGACCGGTCTGCTCTCCCTGGCCGGCGTCGACCTCAACGGAACGTGGGTGATCGCCTTCGAGGCGGCCGCCGCGGTCCTGGCCGGCTTCGCGGTCTTCTCGTACCGCAAGAAGGTCCAGTCCCTCATGGGCAGCGTCCACTGACGCACCCCGCGCGCGTGGTGAACGGCCCGGCACACCGGAAGGTGTGCCGGGCCGTTCCCGTGTCGCTACGCGGTCACCGGCGGGCGCCGCGCAGGCGGCGCCAGGGGGTGAAGGCGAAGACCGCGCCGCCCAGCAGGATCACCGTGCCGGCGACCAGGGCCAGGGCCCTGATGCCGCCCTCGTCCTCGGCGCCCGTCTCGGCGAGGCCGCCCGAGGCGGAGCCCGAGGAGCCGACGGCTCCGGCGGTGGTGGAGCCCGATCCGCCCGGCTGGGCGGTGGTGTCCAGCTCCAGGGAGACCCCGCTGCCGGCGGCCTTGCAGGGCACGACGATGGGGGCGGAGCCGGGGGCCATGGTGACGTCGATCGTCAGCTGGTCGGGGCTCAGCGTGACCTTGCCGCTCTTGCCGGGCTTGTAGGTGCCGGTCATGTCGTTGAGGCTGACCGGCGCCTTGTCCGCGATGGGCTCCGCGTTCGCCGGGCCGGAGACCTTCACGGAGCCGCTGTCCGCGCCACCGAGCTTGATCTCCATCGACGGCTTGAGCGCCCCCGCGGGCAGGGCCATGGGGGCCGCCATGGCTCCCTTGGCGGTCTTCACGGTGAGGTCGTAGCCGCCCCCGCCGTTCTTCCTCGCGTTGATCGTGACCGGCGTCTTGATGCCGCCGGGGACCACGGCGCCGCAGTCGTACGTGACCTCGACCGCCTTGCCCGGGAAGTCGGTCTGGCCACCGCCGCCGCCCGTGGTGGAGCCGGTGGTCGAGCCCGTGGTGGAGCCGCTCGTCGTGGAACCGGTCGTGGCGCCCGTGGTCGTGCCGCCGGTCGTGGTGCCCGACGTCGTCCCGCCCGTCGTCGTGCCTCCGGTGGTCGTGCCGCCGGTGGTCGTGCCGCCCGTGGAGCCGGCCGACACGTCGATGGTGGCGCCGACGCCCACGGCTCCCGTCGGGGCGCACTTGGTGACGAACGTGCCGAACGAGAAGGTGACGGCGACGTCGTACTTGCCCGGGGTCAGGGTGATCTTCCCGGCCTTGGTGAGCTTCAGCTTGCCCTTCATCGTGGACATCCGCATCGGGGCCTTCTTGGGGATCGGCGGGTTCTTCTTCTCCCCGACGACCTTCAGCTCGCCTCCCCCGCCGACCGTGATCCAGCCGGTGGGCTGGACCGAGTCCTGCGGGATGTCCATCAGGTCCGTGTTGTTCGACGCGGGCTTGACGGTCTCCCAGGACACCTCGACCTCGTCACCGACCTTCGCGGTGGCGGGCGCGGTCACCTTGGCGGTGGTCTCGCCCTCCACCGGGCTGCCGCCGCCCGCCGGCGGCACGCACTTGACTTTGAAGCTGGTCTCGGCCGCCTGGGCGGGAGCGGCCCCGGTGGCCATGGCGGCGCCGCCGAGCAGCAGCGCGGTCAGGGCCGCGCTCACCCTCCGTTGGGTCTTCACGAATGTCCCTTCGTCGTCGAACGGTTCTCAGACGGTGCGGACGCCTGTGGTGCGGGTCCCGGCGCGCTGTCCGGGGTGAACCACGGCAGGACCGCCGTGGTGGTCTGGGGGGTGGGCGCGGGGGCCCGTCCGGGCGTGATCCTCGGGAGCCGGGCCGTCACGGCGCTCGCCACGTCCGGGAGCCGCCCGCCGCGGTGCCGGCCGGCGGCGGACCCGCCGCCGGGTCGCGGCCGGAACCGGTCGACGACGGCCATGCCGACGCGGAACAGGGCGGTCGGCACCACCACCAGCAGCAGGCCCCAAAACAGCAGCACCCCGTACGGGCGGTCCACGCCCCAGGGCTGGGTGGCCAGCAGGGTGTCCCCGTACATGAGGGAGACGGTGTGGTCGCCGTGCGCGCCGGCCGGGAGCGCCACGTCGAGGGCGATCTCGGCCTTGCCGCCGGGCGCGATGGTGCCCTTCCAGCGGGCCTCCTCCCAGGTCGGGGCGAACACCCCGCGGGCGGTGCCGAGGCGGAAGACGGGGTCCTTGACGGGGGCGGAGCCCAGGTTGCCGACGGTGACGGTGAACCTGCGGCCGGGCGGCGCCCCGAACCAGGTCAGCACCCCGTCCTCGCCCTTCAGGCGGACCCCGGTGAGCACGGCGAGCCGGGCGGTGCCCGCTTCGGCGGGGAGGTCCGCGACCGGATGGCCGGCGATCCTCAGGGGGACGGCGACGGTGGCCCCGTCCCCGTTGACGGAGGCCACGTTGACCACGCACGGGCAGGGTTTCGGCGGGGCGACGACGGCCAGCCGGGCCCCGAAGCGGCCGTCGTCGGCGACCGAGACGGCGGCTCCGTCGGCGTTGGCGCAGCTGTTGGTGCCGCCGATCATGTTCTGGCCGCAGACCAGCAGCATGACCATGGTCTTCGGCCGCCAGCCGGTGCCGTCGACGGTGATCTCGGTGCCCTGGCCGGCCTCCTGGAGGGAGAGCGTCACCGCGGGCCCGGCCTCGTCCGCGGCGGCCGGGCCGGCCGGCGTGAGGAGGGCGGCCGCGAGGAGGGCCGCCCCGAGGAGCAGCGCCGCGAGCAGGCGGGGCCCCGCGGCCCGGGGGGCGGTCCGGTGGGGGGTGGTCGGGGGGGCGGCCTTCGCGCCGGCCATGCGGCTCACCTGGTGGCTCCCGTCAGCTCGTGGTGCGGTACGTGGCGCCCCTCCCCGGGGGCCGGTCGGCGGTCGGGGTCGACGCCCCGTCGGCGGCGGCTCCGGCGGGCGCGCAGCAGGGCCCGCCCGGCCGCGAGGGCCCCGCCGAGGGCGATCAGGCCGGCGCCGGCGCGGGCGGCGGGGGTTCCGGGCAGGAACCAGGCGGTGGTGCGGGCGCCGGCGGGGGCCGCACCGGGGGCGGTGACCGTGAGGGTGAGGTCGACGCGGTCGAGGGCGGGGGCGTCCGGCCAGGGTTCCGTCAGCGCGAGCCGCCCGCCGGGCGGGAGCTCGACGGGCAGGGTGCGGGCGGCGGGGGCGGGAACGTCCCCGAGGCGGCCTCGGGCGGCCGGGGCGAGCACGGGGGCGGTGAGGACGACGTTGCCCCGGTTGACGAGGGTGTACGCGACGACGGTGGCGGCGCCGCGACCGCGCACGGAGACGTCCTCGACGGTGAGGGCGGCCAGCGTCGGGCCGCCGACCCGCAGGTGGATCCGTACGTCGACCTCGCGGCCGGCCTCGCCGGCGACGACGACGGCGGGGTGGTCCCCGGGGGTGGAGGCGGGCGGCACGCTGACGGTGAAGGGGACCACGGCGCGGGTGCGGGGCGGGATCCGCACGGTGTCGGCGGCGAAGCCGATCCAGGACCCGGCCCCGGCCCCGGACCAGGACCCGCCGGGGCGCCCGGCGGGGGCGTCGGCCCCGCGCAGGGTGACGACGCGTTCGCGGTCGGTGGTGTTGGTGAGCGCGAGGCGGTCCTCCAGCACGGTGCCGGGGGTGCCCGCGAGGTAGAAGTACGGGCGTGCGGGCGCCCCGGGGCGCCCGCCGGCGGGTTCGACGCTCCAGCCGGGCCCGTCGGCGGCGACCGCCGGCGCGGCGACGAGCCCGAGCACCAACCCGACCGCGAGCGCGAGCCCCGGCGCGGGCCGCAGCCACGCGCGCAGCCTCGGCCCGGGGCGGGCGGCCGTCCGGAGCGGGCCACCGGACCGGAGCACGGCACCGGACCGGGGCGGGGCATCGGGCCAGAGCGAGGCACCGGACGGGAGCAGGTTGCCAGGCCGAAGCGGGGCACCATGCCGGGGCGAGTCACCAGACGGTAGCGCGGCGCCAGACGGGAGCAGGCCGCCAGGCCGGAACGGGCCGCCGGACCGGGCCGTGGCACCAGGCGGGAGCGAGCCGCCGGACCGGGCCGTGGCACCAGGCGGGAGCGAGCCGCCGGACCGGGCCGTGGCACCAGGCGGGAGCGAGCCGCCGGACCGGAGCGCGGTACCGGACCGGAGCGGGCCACCGGACCGGGGCGGGCCGCCGGCGGGGTGGGGGCGGGTGGGGGGCTGGGGCATGGCCGGGCCGCTCCGTTCAGGACGGGTCGTGCCGGGGCCCGCGGCCGCGCCGGGTCAGCCAGAGCATCCCGGCGGCCCCGGAGAGCAGGACGGTGGCTCCGAGGGTGCCGAGGGCGAGGGCGGAGTCGGCGGGACCCGTCTGCGGGAGGGTGTCCCCCGGGGCGGCGGAGCCGGGCGGGGGCGCGTCCTGGCCGCCGCCGGCCGCCGTGACCTCCAGTTCGAGGGAGGGCTTCGGGCTGTTGCCGGGGGTGCAGGTGGTGGTGGTCCCCATGGCCTTGATGGTCAGCACGCCGGCGGTGAAGGTGACCTTGCCGCTCTTCTTCGGGGTGTAGGTGCCCGAGAGGTCGGTGATCTTGATGGGGGTGTTGGCGGGGGCGGCCTCGGGGTTGGGCGGCCCGGAGACCGGCACGGAGACCTTCTCGGCCCCGTCCGCCATGATCACGGCGCTGGGGTTCATCGCGCCCTTGCCGAGCTCGATGGGGCTGGAGGAGACGCCCTTCTGGAAGGACATCGTGAGCTTGTAGCCGTCGCCCTCCTTCACGGCCTTGATGTCGATGGGCGAGACCGCCGACTTGTCCCCGATGGGGGTCTGGCAGTTGTACTCGACGTCGACCACGTCGGCGTGGGCCGAGGGGGCGGCGAGCAGGACGGAGGCGACGGCGACGAGGGCCGGCGCGAGCACGGTGGAGCGTTTCCGGTCGGACACCTTCGGCACTCCTCGGACCACAGGTTACTGACGACACATCAGATCGGTGGCTCAAGGTACGCCCGGGGCGTTGAGGAGGGAAGACACGGGACGGGCCGGATCGACGGCCTGTCGGACGTACGGATTCCGGCCGCTCCGGGGCCTTCGGGCCCTCGGCCCCGGAGCGGTCGACGGGTCAGGCCGCGCGCACCCCGCGCTGCCAGACCGCGCGCACCAGCGGGACGCCCGGCCGGTAGGCGAGGTGGACGTGGCTCGGGGCGTCCAGCAGCGCGAGGTCCGCGCGGGCGCCGGGGGCGATCCGGCCGATGTCGGCGCGGCGCAGCGCGCGGGCGCCGCCGGCGGTGGCGGACCACAGGGCCTCGTCGGGGGTCATGCGCATGTCCCGGACGGCGAGGGCGATGCAGAACGGCATGGAACTCGTGTACGAGGAGCCGGGGTTGCAGTCCGTGGACAGGGCCACGGTGGCGCCCGCGTCGATCAGCCGGCGGGCGTCGGGCCACTGGGCGCGGGTGGAGAACTCGGCGCCGGGCAGGAGGGTGGCGACGGTGGTGTCGCGGGCCGCGGCGAGGGCGTCGACGTCGGCGTCGGTCAGGTGGGTGCAGTGGTCGGCGGAGGCGGCCTCCAGCTCCACGGCGAGCTGGACGCCGGGACCGTACGAGAGCTGGTTGGCGTGCACGCGCGGGATCAGTCCGGCGGCGGCGCCGGCGGTGAGGATCGCGCGGGCCTGGTCTCCGTCGAAGGCCCCCTTCTCGCAGAAGACGTCCACCCAGCGCGCGTACGGGGCGCAGGCGCGGAGCATCTCGCCGGTGACGAGGTCGACGTAGCCGGCCGGGTCGTCGGCGTAGTCCGGGGAAACGATGTGCGCGCCGAGGTAGGTGACCTCCTCGGTGTGGGCGGCGGCGATGCGCAGGGCGCGGGCCTCGTCGGCGACGGTCAGGCCGTAGCCGGACTTCGTCTCGAAGGTGGTGGTGCCCTGGCGGCGCGCCTCGTCGAGGTGGCGCAGCAGGTTGGCCTCCAGCGCGGCGTCGGAGGCGGCGCGGGTGGCGGCGACCGTGGTCCGGATGCCGCCGGCGGAGTAGGCGCGGCCGGACATGCGGGCGTTGAACTCGGCGGTGCGGTCGCCGGCGAAGACGAGGTGCGAGTGGGAGTCCACGAAGCCGGGGACCATGGCGCGGCCCTGCGCGTCGAAGCCCTCGTCCGCGGCCGGCGCCCGGTCGGCGGGGCCGACCCACACGACCTCGGCGCCGTCGATGACGACGGCCGCGTTCTCGATCAGGCCGAGGGGCGAGCCGTCGCCGAGGGCGGGGTCGTTGGTGACGAGGCTGCCGATGTGGGTGATGGCGGTGGTGGTCACGGGAGGTTCCTCTCAGAGCTGGGGGTCCCGCCGCCCGGCGCCCTCCCCGTGGCCCGGCTCCGGGGAGGGCGCGGGGCGGGGGAAGGGCCCGCCGCGGGCGGCGCGGTCAGGAGCGCAGGGCCGCGATGGCGGAGGCGAGGGCGGACGGGACGTCCTCGACCAGGGTGTGCCGGCCGTCGCGGACGATGTGCCGGCCCCCGACCACCGTGTGGCGGACGTCCGCGGCCGTCGCGGCGAACACGGCCGTCTCGGCGCCCAGCCGGGGCAGCGCCCCCGCCGTGCGGACGGAATCCAGGGCGAGGGTGGTGAAGTCGGCGGGCGCGCCCGCTTCCAGGCGGCCGGCGTCGGGGCGGCCGAGGGCCGCGTGGCCGTCTGCGGAGGCGGCGGTGAGCAGCGCGTTCGCCGTCCAGTGGCCCCGGGTGTGGCTGCGCAGCCGTTCGTTCAGCTCCATCGCGCGGGCCTCTTCGAGGAGGTCGACGACGGCGTGGCTGTCGCTGCCGAGGGACAGCGGGCTGCCGGCCCGCTGGAGGCGTACGGCGGGGCCGATGCCGTCGGCGAGGTCGCGTTCGGTGGTGGGGCACATGCAGGTGCCGGTGCCGGTGCCACCGATCAGGGCGATGTCGGCGTCGGTGAGGTGCGTGTTGTGGACGCCGGTGGTGCGCGGGCCGAGCACCCCGTGCTCGGACAGGAGCCGGGTGGGGGTGACCCCGTGGGCGGCCAGGCAGGCCTCGTTCTCGGCGGTCTGCTCCGAGAGGTGCACGTGCAGCGGCGCGCCCCGCTCGCGGGCCCATGCGGCGACGGTGGAGAGCTGGTCGGCCGGTACGGCCCGTACGGAGTGCACGGCCGCGCCGATCAGGGCGTGGTCGCGCGCCTTGAGGCCGGAGGCGCGTTCCGCCCAGGCGTCCGCGTCGCCGTCGGAGAAGCGCAGCTGGTGGGCGTTGGGGGCCTCGCCGAAGCCTGCGGCGAGGTAGGCGGTGTCGAGGAGGGTGATGCGGATGCCCGCGGCGGCGGCCGCCTCGATCAGGGCCTCGCCCATCGCGTTGGGGTCGGCGTACGGGGTCCCGTCGGGCGCGTGGTGGACGTAGTGGAACTCGCCGACGGCGGTGATGCCGGCGAGCGCCATCTCGGCGTAGGCGGCCCGCGCGAGGTCGAAGTAGGTGTCCGGGGTGAGGTTGCGCGCGATGCCGTACATGGTCTCGCGCCAGGTCCAGAACGTGCCGGAGCCGACCTGGACGGTGCCCCGCAGGGCCCGGTGGAAGGCGTGGGAGTGCGCGTTGGCCAGGCCCGGCAGGGTCAGGCCGCGCAGCACCTCGGCGCCGGGGGGCGGGGTGTCGGTTCCGGTGCGCACGGCGGCGACGCGGCCGTCGGCGGACACCTCCAGGGCGACGCCCGGCTCGACGCGGTGGTCGAGCCAGGCGTGTTCCAGCCAGTACGTCTTGTGCGCGGTCACCGGCACGCGAGTCCTTCCAGTACGTCGGCGAGGGCGAGGACTCCGGCCACGCAGTCGTCCTCGGCGGCGAACTCCCGCGGGGAGTGGGAGACGCCGGTGGGGTTGCGTACGAACAGCATCGCGGTCGGGACGGCCGCGGAGAGGATGCCGGCGTCGTGTCCCGCCCCGGTGCCGAGGACGGGTACGGCGCCGCCCAGGACGCGGTTGATCTCGTCGCGCAGGGCGTGCTCGAACTCCACGACGGGGGTGAAGGACTCGCGGACGACGGCGAGGTCGATGCCGTCGCGGTCGGCCTGTTCGCGGGCGGCCTTCTCGACGGCGGTGACGACCGTGTCGAGGGTGGCCTGGTCGGCGGCGCGGGAGTCGAGCCAGCCCCGGACGAGGGAGGGGATGGCGTTGACCCCGTTCGGTTCGACGGCGATCTTGCCGAAGGTGGCGACGGCGCCGGCGAGGGCGGCCTCGCGGCGGGCGGCGAGGACCGTCTCGGCGTAGGTGAGCATCGGGTCGCGACGGTCGACGAGGCGGGTGGTGCCGGCGTGGTTGGCCTCGCCGTGGAAGTCGAAGCGCCAGCGGCCGTGCGGCCAGATCGCGGAGGCGATGCCGACGCGGTCCCCGGACAGGTCGAGGGCGCGGCCCTGTTCGACGTGGAGTTCGACGAAGGCGCCGATCCGGGCGAGGCGTTCGGGGTCGGGCCCGATCGCCTCGGGGTCGTACCCGGCGGCCTCCATGGCCTGCGGGAGGCTGACGCCGTCGCCGTCGCGCAGCTCGTACGCCTTCTCCTTCGTCAGCTGTCCGGCGGCGAGTCGGGAGCCGACGCAGGCGAGGCCGAAGCGGGCGCCCTCCTCGTCGCCGAAGTTGGTGACGGCCAGCGGTCGCGTCGGGCGGGCGCCGCGGGCGCGCAGCTCGTCCAGGGCGGCGAAGGAGGACACCACGCCGAGGGGGCCGTCGAAGGCCCCGCCGTCGGGGACGGAGTCCAGGTGCGAGCCGGTGACGACGGCGTCGCCGGCGAGGGGGTCGCCGAGCCAGGCCCACTGGTTGCCGTTGCGGTCGACCTCGTACGTCAGACCGCGCGCCCGCGCCTGGTCGCGGAACCAGGCCCGGCAGTCGGCGTCGGCGCCGGTCCAGGCGTGGCGGCGGTACCCGCCGGAGTCGGGGTGGCGGCCGATGGGGGCGAGGTCGTTCCACATGGTGTGGAAGCCGGGGCGGGCCCGGTCGAAGCCCGCCGCCCCCGCCCCCGGGGCCCCGGAGGGGGCGCCGGGGGCGGGGGCGGCGTCGCGGCCGGTGTCGCTCACGCGGTGTCACCCTCGCGCATCGGGACGCGGACGCCGAGGTCGTCGGCGACGTTCTCGGCGATGTCGTAGCCGGCGTCGACGTGGCGGATGACGCCCATGCCGGGGTCGTTGGTCAGCACGCGGCGGATCTTCTCGCCGGCCAGCGGGGTGCCGTCGGCGACCGTGACCTGGCCCGCGTGGATGGAGCGGCCCATGCCGACGCCGCCGCCGTGGTGGATGGAGACCCAGGAGGCGCCGGAGGCCACGTTGACCATGGCGTTGAGCAGCGGCCAGTCGGCGATCGCGTCGGAGCCGTCGAGCATGGCCTCGGTCTCGCGGTACGGGGAGGCCACCGAGCCGCAGTCGAGGTGGTCGCGGCCGATCGCGAGGGGCGCGGCGAGGGTGCCGTCGGCGACCATGTCGTTGAAGCGCTCGCCGGCCCGGTCGCGCTCGCCGTAGCCGAGCCAGCAGATGCGGGCGGGCAGGCCCTGGAAGTGGACGCGCTCGCCGGCCATCTTGATCCAGCGGTGGAGGGACTCGTTCTCGGGGAACAGCTCCAGCATCGCCTTGTCGGTCTTGTGGATGTCCGAGGCCTCGCCGGACAGGGCGGCCCACCGGAAGGGGCCCTTGCCCTCGCAGAACAGCGGGCGGATGTAGGCGGGGACGAAGCCGGGGAAGGCGAAGGCGCGGTCGTAGCCGGCCAGCTGGGCCTCGCCGCGGATGGAGTTGCCGTAGTCGAAGACCTCGGAACCGGCGTCCATGAAGCCGACCATGGCCTCGACGTGGCGGGCCATCGACTCGCGGGCGCGGGTGGTGAAGCCGGCCGGGTCCTTGGCGGCGGCGTCGGCCATGTCCTCGAAGGCGACGCCGACGGGCAGGTACGACAGCGGGTCGTGGGCGGAGGTCTGGTCCGTCACGATGTCGATGGGGGCGCCTTCCGCGAGCAGCTGCGGGAGGAGTTCGGCGGCGTTGCCGAGCAGGCCGATGGAGAGCGGCTTGCGCGCGTCGCGGGCCTCGACGGCCAGCTGGAGGGCGTGGCGCGGGTTGTCGGCCTTGACGTCCAGGTAGCGGTGCTCGATGCGGCGTTCGATGGCGCGCGGGTCGACGTCGATGCAGATGGCGACGCCGTCGTTCATCGTCACGGCCAGCGGCTGGGCGCCGCCCATGCCGCCGAGGCCGGCGGTGAGGGTGATGGTGCCGGCGAGGGTGCCGCCGAACTTCTTGGCGGCGACGGCCGCGAAGGTCTCGTAGGTGCCCTGGAGGATGCCCTGGGTGCCGATGTAGATCCACGAACCGGCGGTCATCTGGCCGTACATGGTCAGGCCGAGGTGCTCCAGGCGGCGGAACTCCTCCCAGTTGGCCCAGTCGCCGACCAGGTTGGAGTTGGCGAGCAGGACGCGCGGGGCCCACTCGTGGGTCTGCATCACGCCGACCGGGCGACCGGACTGGACGAGCATGGTCTCGTCCTGCTTGAGGGTCCGCAGGGTGCGCACCATCGCGTCGTACGAGCGCCAGTCGCGCGCCGCCTTGCCCGTGCCGCCGTAGACGACGAGCTTGTCGGGGTGCTCGGCGACCTCGGGGTCGAGGTTGTTCTGCAGCATGCGCAGGGCGGCCTCCTGCTGCCATCCCAGGGTGCTGAGCTCGGTGCCTCGCGCGGCCCGTACGGGGCGGGGTCCTGACATGGCGGGTGCCTCCTCCGATGTTGGTCAATCCATTCACATCCTCTCCGGATGAATAGATCCAGTCAACAGCTGCGGGCGGGTCCGCCCGATGATGGGATGCGGACATGCCATCCGAGACGCACGACCCCGGCGCCGAAACCACCGCGCGCCGCGACCGGGCCGTACGGGCCGCCGTGGAAGCGGGCCTGCTCGACGCGGAGCCCGTGACCTGCCTCCTGGACGTGGCGGGCGTACGGGCCTCCGCCGCCGCCCTCACCGACGCGTTCGCCGCGCACCTGGCCCCCGGCACCCCGGTGCTGCACGCCTTCGCGGTCAAGGCCTGCCCCCTGGTCCCCGTCCTGCGCCTGCTCGCCGACGCCGGGCTGGGCTGCGAGGTGGCCGGCCCCGGCGAACTGGCCCTGGCACGGGCGGCCGGCCTCCCGGCGGAGCGGATCGTGCTGGACTCCCCCGCCAAGACACCGGAAGAACTGCGCGGGGCGCTGGCCCTGGGCGTCGCCGTCAACGCCGACAACCGCCAGGAGCTGGAGCGCCTCGACGCGCTGGTGGCGGCGGCCCCGACCACCTCCCCGATCGGGGTGCGGATCAACCCGCAGACCGGCGCCGGCGCCATCGACGCCCTGTCGACGGCCACCGCCACGTCCAAGTTCGGGATCGCCCTGCGCGACCCCGGCGCCCGCGCGTGGCTCGTGGAGGCCTTCGTACGCCGCCCCTGGCTGACCCGGCTGCACGTCCACTCGGGCTCGCAGGGGGTACCGCTCCCGCTGATCGCCGAAGGGGTGCGGGAGCTGCACGCGCTCGCCGAGGAGATCAACGCGGCGGTCGGACACCGCCGGGTCGACACCCTCGACATCGGCGGCGGCCTGCCCGTCGACTTCGCCTCCGACGCGCCCGATCCGACGTACGCCCGGTACGTCCGGACCCTGCGCGAGGCGGTACCGGCCCTGTTCGACGGCTCGTACGGCCTGGTCACCGAATTCGGCCGGTCGCTGCTGGCCAAGCACGGCACGGTGCTGGCGCGCGTGGAGTACACGAAGGTGACGGGAGGACGCCCCATCGCCGTGACCCACGCCGGCGTCCAGCTGGCCACCCGCACCGTGTACGCCCCGCGGTCCTGGCCGCTGCGGGTCCTGCCGTACGACGCGAAGGGCGCCCCGAAGACAGGCCCCCTCCTCGCGCAGGACGTCGCGGGCCCGGCCTGCTTCGCCGGGGACCTGCTGGCCACCGCCCGGGAGCTGCCGGAGCTCGCGCCGGGCGACGTCATCGCCCTGCCGGACACGGGCGCCTACTTCTTCACCGCCCATTACGGCTACAACAGCCTGCCGCGCCCGGCCGTGCACGGGTTCACCACCGCCCCGCCCGACGGGGTCCGCTTCGCGCCGGTCCGGCCGGCGCAGTCCACGGCCTCCCTCGTCGAGGAGGCGGGCGGCGCCTTCGCCGACGCCCTGCTGACCTGACCTGCCGAGCCGCCGACCCGCCGACCTACTCCACGAACAGGCCCCGGGCCGCGGCCCGGGCGTCGAAGGCCTCCAGTCGGGCCTGGGCGTCCGGGAGCGCGTCCGCCATGGCCTCCAGCAGCACCCGGCCCAGCAGCATCGGCGCGCACGCCGTGTCGAAGGCCAGGCCGGTGCCGACGGGCGCCGGGATCAGCAGGTCGGAGTACCGGGCCACGGGGGCGAACGCCGAGTCGGCGACCGTCACCACCGTCAGCCCCGCCCCCCGCGCGTGCTCCAGGGCCTCGACGACCTCGCGGGGGTGTCGGGGCAGGGCGAAGCAGATCAGCGCCGAGGCCCCGGCGCCGGCCGCCGCGTCGATCCGGTCGGCGAGCATGGAGCCGCCCTCGTCGAGGAGCCGTACGTCGGGGTGCACCTTCCCGGCGAAGTACGCGAACCCGCGCGCCTGCGAGGACGCCGCCCGCAGCCCGAGCACCGGCAGCGGCGCGGAAGCGGCGAGCAGCCGGCCGGCCTCCTCGACGGGCGTCGGGTCGGCGAGCATCGCCGAGAGCCGGCGCAGGTTCTCGATCTCGCCCTCGACGGCCTGCTGGTACTCGTTGTACGCCTCCTCGCGCACCGGCTCCGGCCGCCCGGCGGGCGCCACCTCGCGCAGGTGCCGACGCAACGCGGGGTACCCGTCGAAGCCCAGGGCCACCGCGAAGCGGGTCACCGAGGGCTGGCTCACGCCGGCCAGTTCGGCCAGTTCCACGCTCGACAGGAACGGCACCTCCGCGGCCCCGCGCACCATGCAGTGCGCGATCCGCCGCTGTGTCGGCGTCAGCCGGTGTCCCTCGAACAGCTTCTGCAGCCGCGCGGCCGGGCTGTCGCTCATGGCGCTCATGGCGCTCCCCTCCGTCCCGTCCCCGGTGAGATATTCACTCACGGTGCACTCTGCATGTGGTTATGCAGCTCGGCAAGCCGCGCCCGCGATCCGGGACGCACCGAGCACGGCGATAGGGGGGCTAACCCCAGTGCCCGGCGCCGCGGGCGTTCCTACGGTGGAGGGCATGACAGCCGACTCTCCGCAGGCCCAGGAGCTGAAGAAGGAACTCGTCGCGACCCTCGACGCCCGGCGCGAGCTCGGGCCTGAGTACGAGCCCGCGCTCGTGGAGTCGTTCGTCGAGAAGGTCGACACGCAGGTGCGACGCCGCCTCGCCGAGGAACGGCTGTCGTCCGCGCGGGGCGGTGGCGCCCCGGCCTGGGCGGCGGAGGGTGGCCTCGCCGAACGCTTCGGCTTCGCGGTCGTGACCCTGGTCCTGGCCGTCCCGCTCTCCGCCATCGGCGCCGCGCAGGCGGGCCTGGGCGGCCTGCTGGTCGCCTGGGCGGGCATCGTGGGCGTCAACCTGGCCCACACGGGCCGCCTGCGCCGCCGGGGCGAGTGAGCCGAAGGGGCGCGCCGGGGGAACAGCTCCGAACGCGCGGAGGAAACCGCGAGGAACGAGCGGTTTTCGAGCACGTACGGAGCTGTGAGCCCGGCTTTCGCGCCCCGGAGGCGAACCGAGCCCCGAAAAAGAGGTGGGCGGGGACCGCCGCACCCCCGGCCTGGGCCGGGGGGCGGGACGACGGCGGTCCCCGCGAGGGACACGGGCCGGGTCAGGGCCGTCCGCGTCCGTGACGTCCGCGGGTTCCGGGAGCCGCTCCGGAGGCCACGCAAGCGCCGCTCGTGGTGTCGGCCGGGCCGGGTTTCCCCGGTGTTCCCCGCCGACATCCACCACTGTGCCCCGGCCGTGTTAAGCCGGTGCTGCCGCCACGTGTCGGCTCCGTACCGTTCGCGCGAACGGTGCGGCGGGCCGGCCCGGGCCGGGGCGGGTGACTACTTCGCGCCCTTGGCGAGGAAGGCCAGGAGGTCCTGGCGGCTGACGACGCCGGTCGGCTTGCCCTCGACGAGCACGATGGCGGCGTCGGCCTCGCCGAGGACCCCCATCAGTTCGGAGACGGGCTCGCCGGAGCCGACCTGCGGCAGCGGCGCGCTCATGTGCTTCTCCAGCGGGTCGCCGAGGGAGGCGCGCTGGGCGAAGAGCGCCGCGAGGAGTTCCTTCTCGACGACGGAGCCGATGACCTCGGCGGCCATGACGTCGGGGTGGCCGGCGCCGGGCTTGAC
Organism: Streptomyces sp. NPDC048606; assembly: GCF_040650855.1. Lineage (NCBI taxonomy): Bacteria > Bacillati > Actinomycetota > Actinomycetes > Kitasatosporales > Streptomycetaceae > Streptomyces > Streptomyces sp. NPDC048606. The sequence goes on from NZ_JBEZIB010000009.1 coordinate 70,166, forward strand.
GATCGGCATCTGGGAGACGCCGTACTCGCGCAGCACCTCGATGGCCTGGCCGACGGTCTCCTCGGGGTGCATGTGCACCAGGGAGGGGATGCCGCCGTCCTTGTCGGCGAGGACGGCGCCGATGCGGGCCGCGGAGCCGGCCTCCTCCAGGAAGCCGTGGCCGGCCATCCACTCGTCGCTGAAGATCTTGCTGAGGTAGCCGCGACCGCTGTCGGGCAGCAGGACGACGACGACGTCGTCGGGGCCGAGGCCCTCGGCGGCGCGGAGCGCGGCGACGACCGCCATGCCGCAGGAGCCGCCGACGAGGAGGCCCTCCTCCTTCGCGAGGCGGCGGGTCATCTGGAAGGAGTCCTTGTCGGACACCGCGATGATCTCGTCGGTGACGTTGGGGTCGTAGGCGGTGGGCCAGAAGTCCTCGCCGACGCCCTCGACGAGGTACGGGCGGCCGGATCCGCCGGAGTAGACCGAGCCCTCGGGGTCGGCGCCGATGACCTTGACCTTGCCGCCGGACGCCTCCTTGAGGTAGTTGCCGGTGCCGGAGATCGTGCCGCCGGTGCCGACGCCCGCGACGAAGTGAGTGATCTTCCCCTCAGTCTGTTCCCACAGCTCGGGACCGGTCGTCTCGTAGTGCGAACGGGGGTTGTTCGGGTTGCTGTACTGGTCGGGCTTCCAGGCGCCCGGCGTCTCGCGCACGAGGCGGTCCGAGACGTTGTAGTACGAGTCGGGGTGCTCGGGGTCGACGGCGGTCGGGCAGACGACGACCTCGGCGCCGTAGGCGCGCAGCACGTTGATCTTGTCCAGGGACACCTTGTCAGGGCAGACGAAGATGCACTTGTAGCCCTTCTGCTGGGCCACGATGGCGAGTCCGACACCCGTGTTTCCGCTGGTCGGCTCCACGATGGTGCCCCCGGGCTTGAGCGCACCGCTCTGCTCGGCGGCCTCGATCATCCGGATGGCGATGCGGTCCTTCACGGAACCGCCGGGGTTGAAGTATTCGACCTTCGCCAGAACGGTGGCCTGAAGGCCTTCGGTCACACGGTTGAGCTTCACCAGCGGGGTGTTGCCGACGAGGCTGATCATCGAGTCGTGGAATTGCACCATGTTCTCCAAGGAGGGGACTCCACGGGTTCTCCGGGAGGTCCGGCCAGAGTATGCGGAAAGGGATTGACCGACCGTCCGTACGGGGCAGGTAGGTCAACAACGCCAGACAGGGAAGCGAGGTGGCCTGAAGGGTGTCCAGGGCGAGAACGGCCCGCCGGATCGCGGCGGGGGCAGCGTACGGCGGGGGCGGACTCGGGCTGGTCGGCGTGGCCACGGTCGGGCTGGTGCTGGCGGAGGTGCAGTTCGCGAAGCGCACGGTGGGGACGGGGCTGCCGGACCCGCCGCGCGCGGACGGGCTGTACGGGAGCGAGTTCGGCGGGCCGGAGCTGAGTCCGGGCCCGCTGCGCATGGGCATGCTGGGCGACTCCACGGCGGCCGGGCTGGGCGTGCGGCGGGCCCGTCAGACCCCGGGCGCGCTGTTGGCCTCGGGGTTGGCGGCGGTCGCGGAGCGGCCGGTGGAGCTGCGCAACGTGGCGCTGTCGGGCGCGATGTCCGACGATCTGGACCGTCAGGTGGGGCTGCTGCTGGACGGCGGCGGGCCGGTCCCCGACGTGTGCGTGATCATGATCGGGGCGAACGACGTGACGCGGCGGATGCCGCTGACCCAGTCGGTGCGGCTGCTGACGGCGGCGGTACGGCGCCTGCGGCTGGCCGGGTCGGAGGTGGTGGTCGGCACCTGTCCGGACCTGGGCACGATCGAGCCGGTGTACCAGCCGCTGCGGTGGATGGCCCGGCGGGTGTCGCGGCAGCTGGCGGCCGCTCAGACGATCGGCGTGGTCGCGCAGGGCGGGCGGACGATCTCGATGGGCGACCTGTTGGGCCCGGAGTTCGCGGCGAACCCGCGCGAGATGTTCGGCCCGGACTCCTACCACCCGTCGGCGGAGGGCTACGCGACCGCCGCGATGGCGGTGCTGCCGACGCTGTGCGCGGCGCTGGGCCTGTGGCCGGAGTCGGACCGGCTCGACGTGTCCCGGGACGAGGACATGCTGCCGGTGGCCAAGGCGGCGTCGGCCGCGGCCGGCGAGGCGGGCACGGAGGTCACGGGCGCCCGTGGGGCTTGGGCCCTGCTCAAGCACCGCCGCAGGCGGCGGGTTCCGGCCGAGGAGCTGCCCGAGCCGGCGACGGCCGGTCCGGCGGGCGCCCCGGGCCCGGCGCCGCTCCAGGAATCCGCCTGAGGGGCGGTTTCCGCCGGCCCGCGACCGCCCGCCCGGTCGGGCGGAGCGACCGGCATCACACGCCCGGGCCGGTGACCTCGACCGTACGGGGCGGTAACTTCGCATGCGGTCCCGCAACGACGCACCCCTTGGAGTCCCGATGCCCGAAGCCGTCATCGTTTCCACCGCCCGCTCTCCCATCGGGCGCGCCGGCAAGGGGTCCCTCAAGGACGTCCGCCCGGACGACCTGACCGCGACGATCATCCAGGCCGCGCTGGCCAAGGTTCCCGAGCTGGACCCGCGCCAGATCGACGACCTGATGCTCGGCTGCGGTCTGCCGGGCGGCGAGCAGGGCCACAACCTGGCCCGCATCGTGGCCGTGCAGATGGGCATGGACTACCTGCCGGGCACCACGATCACCCGTTACTGTTCCTCCTCGCTCCAGACCTCCCGGATGGCGCTGCACGCCATCAAGGCGGGCGAGGGCGACGTCTTCATCTCCGCGGGCGTCGAGACGGTCTCCCGCTTCGCGAAGGGCTCCTCGGACGGCCTGCCGGACACCCACAACCCGCTGTTCGGCGACGCGGAGGCCCGTACGGCCGCGGTCGCGCAGAGCGAGGGTTCGTCCTGGCGCGACCCGCGCGAGGACGGCCTGGTCCCGGACGCCTACATCTCGATGGGGCAGACCGCGGAGAACCTGGCCCGGCTGAAGGGCGTGACCCGTCGGGACATGGACGAGTTCGGCGTCCGTTCGCAGAACCTGGCCGAGGAAGCCATCAAGAACGGGTTCTGGGCCCGCGAGATCACCCCGGTGACCACCCCGGACGGGACGGTCGTCTCCAAGGACGACGGCCCGCGCGCCGGCGTGACGCTGGAGGGCGTCGAGGGCCTCAAGCCCGTCTTCCGCCCGGACGGCCTGGTCACGGCCGGCAACTGCTGCCCGCTGAACGACGGCGCCGCCGCGCTGGTCATCATGAGCGACACGAAGGCGCGGGAGCTGGGTCTGACCCCGCTGGCCCGCATCGTCTCGACGGGTGTCACCGGCCTCTCCCCCGAGATCATGGGCCTGGGCCCGGTCGAGGCGTCGAAGCAGGCCCTGAAGCGGGCCGGGCTGACCGTCGGCGACATCGACCTGTTCGAGATCAACGAGGCCTTCGCAGCGCAGGTCATCCCGTCCTACCGGGACCTGGAGATCCCGCTGGACAAGCTGAACGTCAACGGCGGGGCCATCGCCGTGGGTCACCCCTTCGGGATGACCGGCGCCCGCCTCACCGGCACGCTGATCAACAGCCTCCAGTTCCACGACAAGCAGTTCGGCCTGGAGACGATGTGCGTGGGCGGCGGCCAGGGCATGGCGATGGTGATCGAGCGGCTGAGCTGAGCCGGAGCGGAGGGTAGGGGTCGCCCGACGAAGGAGGCGGCACCTGCCCGCAGCGGTGGCGAAGCCCAGCGCGACCGAAAAGGCGAGCGGCTGAGCTGAGCCGGAGCGGCTGAGCCGATCCGGAGCGGCCGTCGATCCGGAGCGGCCGAGCCGAGCCGGTTCGAGGCGGAACGAATGTTTGAACCCGTGTCATAGCGGAGCGTGAGGGTTCGGATGCCGGTCGAGTCCGGCCCTCAGACGCCGCAAGGAATCCTCTAGATCCATGCGCTGTACTGACATCGATTCCAATCCCGTCGCGGCCGACCTGTGACCGAATCGCCCCCAGGATGTGACCTTTGTCCTGGGGGTTCGGTATTTGCCCAGGTCAAACGGCATCCCCCGACGGCCGCTGGGCCGAAAGACCTGTCCAATTCATGACGTAATGCACTGCACGCCATTCACAGCACAGGACAAGCTGATGTAGGAAGTCGGGGGATCGAATCAATCAGGAGTTAGTCAGTGAGCGCCATGTCTCTTGCCCTGCTGCTGACCACGGCCGCTGCCACGGCCGTGGGCGCTGCTGCGCTGCACGCCGTACACGGACTGCGCAAGCAGGTCACGGCCCTGCGCGGTGAGCTGACGGTGTCGGCCCTTGCGCGTGCCACGACCGTCCCCCACGCCCGCAGCGCCGTGGAGTCCCCCGCCGCCGAGATACGAGCCGCCGTGGCCGAAGCCCTCGCCGAGGAGCGGGAGCGGGAGCTGGCCGAGGCGCGTGCCTTCTGGGCCGCGCAGGAGGCCCGCGACGCCGCCGACGCCCCCTCGCTGCTGGGCGGCCTGCCCGGCCTCGGTGAGGAGAACCCGGTCTTCCTGCCCCGGCAGGCGGACCTGGTGGGTCTGGAGCCCGTCCTGGGCGACGACCTCGCCGACGAGTACCCGGAGGACTCGGCCGAGCTGGCCGCGGCCCGCCGGCGCCACCCCTCGCACCCCGACTTCGTCCCGGTCCAGCCGCACCCCGGCGCCGACCACGAGCGCACCGTCAACCGGCTGGAGGAGCTCGCGGAGGCCCGTACGGCCCTCGCGGACGTCCGCCCGGGCCCGCTGGGCACGCTGGACGTGTACGTCTTCACGGACGGCACCACGCTCTGCATGACCCCGGGGCACCGGGAGACCGCGGAGCGGCTGGCGCAGGCCCTGCGCTCGGGTACCGCGCCGGTCCTGCTGGGCGGCTCCGGCATCTCCGGCGCCTACGCCCTGACCTTCTCCTGCGGTGACGCCGAGGACCCGGACAGCAACGTCTACATCCTCGCGGACCGCGTCATCGCATCGCTCTGACTTCCGCCCGCTCCACCAGCGCCACGGCCTCGTCCAGCATCTCGGACGGGGCCTTCGCGTCGTCCGCCCGCGCCGCCGCCCCGGACGCCGCCTCCGCCGCCGCCGCGAGCGCCTCGGCGAGGTCCCGTCCGGTCACCGCGACCTGGTCGCCGACGACGAAGGGCCCCGCGTCCGGCACCTGACGGACGGCGCCCTGCGGGCCCTCCTCCAGCCGCCGGGCCCGCTGCGCCAGCTCGCGGGCCAGCTCCAGGGCCTCGGCCGCGGCGCCGCGCTGGAGACGGCTCTGCGGGGCGGCGCGCAGCCGGTCGGCGAATCGTTCGACGGCGTCGGTCAGCGGTGAGGTATCGAGCACGCGGCCGACCCTACGCGGCGCCCGGGCACCATTGCCAACGGGCGAACTCTCCGGCACGGTGACGTGAAGAGAACAGCACGGCGACACGTTCCGGAGGCGCCCATGTCCGTAGAGTTCTCCGAGCAGACCCATCGCAACATGATCGACAGAATCCCCCAGACCACCGGTCGTGCCATGTCCGACTGGCTGCGCACCGTCGACGAGGGTCCCTCGCTCGTCCGGTTCGAGGAAAAGGTCAGTTGGCTGCGCGGCGCGCACGAGCTGTCGTACGGCCAGGCCAAGGCGATCATCCACGAGTACGACCTGCGCAGAGCGGCACGCAGGTTCGGCTGAGCCCCGCCCGATCCGACCCTCTACGCGGGAAGGCCCCGCGAGCGGTGTGCTCGCGGGGCCTTCCCCATGCGTGGTGCCGCGTGCCGGCGGGGCCGGCCGGGTCGACTAGTCGTCGCCGGAGAGGATCTGGAACAGGCGCAGCAGCTCCAGGTAGATCCACACCAGGGTCAGGGTGAGGCCGAAGGCCGCCAGCCAGGCCTCCTCGCGCGGGGCGCCGTAGGTGACGCCGTCCTCGACCTGCTTGAAGTCGAGGGCGAGGAAGCAGGCGCCGAGGATGACGCCGACGATGCCGAAGACGATGCCGAGGCCGCCGCTGCGGAAGCCGAGGCCGTCACCGCCGCCGAAGAGGGCGAACAGCGAGTTGGCGAGCATCAGCAGGACGAAGCCGAGGGCGGCCGCCATGACGAAGCCGGTGAAGCGGCGCGTGACGCGGATCCAGCGCATCTTGTAGGCGAACAGCACGGCCGCGAAGACGCACATCGTGCCCAGGACGGCCTGGACGACCACGCCGGGGCTGATGTAGGTGCTGGTCACCATGCTGATGACGCCGAGGAAGACGCCCTCGAAGGCCGCGTAGCCCAGGATCAGCGCGGGGGACGCCTTGCGCTTGAAGCTCTGGACCATCGCGAGGACGAAGGCCACGATCGCCGAGACGATCGCGATGCCGTACGACACGCCCATGCGGGCGGGGTCGACGGGCAGGGCGATCCAGGCGATGGTCGCGGTGACGATCAGGGTGCCGAGCGTCATGGCCGTACGGGTCACGACGTCGTCGATGGTCATCGCGTTGCCGCGGACCGGGGCCGCCGGCATGCCGGTGGTCGGGTCGGTGGCGTAAGGATTCGTCGCGTACGGGTTGGTCGCGGTCCCGGCCTGCGCGGTCTGCGCCTCGAAGCCCGCGTAGCCGCCGTTGTCGCGGCTGAACCCCCGTCGCGAGAAGACCGGGTTACTGCTCCTCATCTCACTCCTCCATGGCCACCTTGCGCAGCCTTGCGTCAAGAGTAATGCGCTCGCAAAGAAAGCACCCTACTGCTGGAGGAGGATCTTAGGAGAAGACGCGGCGCGGCGCGGAGGATAAAAGGAGGATGTGCTGAAGTGCCCGGAGCCGGACTTGAACCGGCACGGCCCGAGGGCCAGCGAGGTTTAAGCTCGCCGTGTCTGCATTCCACCATCCGGGCAAGGCGCGGCGGGCCCCTGCAGAAAAGCCTTGAACGCTATGCGGAGCCTATCCGCAACCTCCGGGCACCCAGACGGACGTCTATCCGATGTTGTCTGATTTTATTGGTGATTGAGGGGGCGTCAGACCCGATAAGTCACGGTCGGCCCCCTTCCGGACACGAGTCGTCGTCGACCAGGGATTGACGGAATTTCGCCGCCCCGCGCCACCCCGCACGCCACCCCGGGCCGCCCTGCGCGCGCTCCGGCGCGCCGGCCCCGGCCCGAAGGTCCCGGCGGCGGTCCGGGCACCCGTCCGGGCGGCGCTCCCGGCCCGGTCCCGTCATACCAGAGGAGGATGCGCGGCCCGCCGCGATCAGACTCCAGTGGGCCAGCGAACGGGCACCGCGGCTGATCCCCGGCGGGGTGGGCGCCGGTGAGGATGGAAAGGTCCCGCCCCAGGCAGCAGCCGCTCGACAGGAGTACCCCGTGACCGCCATGAACTACGCCCCGCACACCACCCAGGCCGTGGCCGCCCGCGCCACGCAGCTGTCGAAGGTGTACGGCCAGGGCGAGACCCAGGTGGTCGCACTGGACAACGTGTCCGTCGACTTCGCCCAGGGGCAGTTCACCGCGATCATGGGCCCCTCGGGCTCCGGCAAGTCCACGCTGATGCACTGCGTCGCGGGCCTGGACACCTTCAGCTCCGGCTCGGTGCGCATCGGCGACACCGAGCTGTCCTCCCTCAAGGACAAGCAGCTCACCCAGCTGCGCCGGGACAAGATCGGCTTCATCTTCCAGGCCTTCAACCTGCTGCCGACCCTGACCGCGCTGGAGAACATCACGCTGCCGATGGACATCGCCGGCCGCAAGCCCGACCGCCAGTGGCTCGACACGGTCATCGAGATGGTGGGCCTGTCCGGCCGCCTCTCCCACCGCCCCACCCAGCTCTCCGGCGGTCAGCAGCAGCGCGTGGCCGTCGCCCGCGCCCTCGCCTCCCGCCCCGAGATCATCTTCGGTGACGAGCCCACCGGAAACCTGGACTCGCGCTCCGGCGCCGAGGTCCTCGGCTTCCTGCGCAACTCGGTGCGCGAGCTCGGCCAGACCGTCGTGATGGTCACCCACGACCCCGTCGCCGCCTCCTACGCGGACCGCGTCATCTTCCTCGCCGACGGCCGCATCGTCGACGAGATGGCGCACCCCACCGCCGACGGCGTCCTCGACCGCATGAAGGCCTTCGACTCCAAGGGCCGCACCAGCTGATCCGGGCCCGACCGGCCGCGAGGCCCGCGCCCCCGAAGCCCCCCGAAGCCCCTGACCACCCCCTGCCGCCCAGGCCGCAGCGGGGCTTCCTCCAGACTTTCCAGCCCCAGGACTGAGATCCCCATGTTCCGTACCGCCCTGCGCAACGTCCTCGCGCACAAGGCCAGGCTGCTGATGACGGTGCTCGCCGTCACCCTCGGCGTCGCCTTCGTCTCCGGCACCCTCGTCTTCACCGACACCCTCAGCAAGGCCCTGTCGAGCCAGTCCGCCAAGAGCTACGAGGGCGTCGCCGTCTCCGTGACCTCCTGGGGCCAGACCCGCAACGAGGAGGGCCAGAAGGAGGGCGAGCCGGGCATCAGCCGGCAGACCCTCGACAAGGTCAAGGCCCTCGGCGGCGTCGACGCCGTCTCCGGCCGGGTCTCCGGCTTCGCCGGCGTCGGCGACGAGAACGGCAAGCTGATCGGCTCCGGCTGGTCCAACAAGGGCTCCAACTACGCCCCCGTCAAGGACGGCAAGGACCCGCGCTACGCCTTCACCGAGGGCAGCGGCCCCGCCAAGGCCGACCAGGTCGCCCTCGACAAGGAGACCGCCACCCAGGGCGGCTACAAGGTCGGCGACAAGATCCGCGTCGCCACCAACGGCCCGGTGAAGGAGTACACCCTCTCCGGCGTCTTCACCACCGAGGACGGCGCGGTCAGCGCGGGCGGCAGCCTCGTCCTGTTCGACACCGCGGTCGCCCAGGAGCTGTACCTCAAGCCCGGCTTCTACGAGGAGCTCTCGATCAGCGCCAAGGCCGGCGTCTCCGCCGACCGCCTGCTGGCCGACGTCAAGCCGCTGCTCGACCCCAAGACCACCAAGGCCCAGACCGGCGCGGCGCTCGCCGCCGAGCAGGCCAGGGACGTGGAGAAGGGGATGACCAACATGAACCAGATGCTCCTGGCCTTCGCGGGCATCGCCCTCTTCGTCGGCGTCTTCCTGATCTACAACACCTTCACCATGCTGGTCACCCAGCGCACCAAGGAGCTGGCCCTGCTGCGCGCCGTCGGCGCCAACCGCGGCCAGGTCATGCGCTCGGTCCTCGCCGAGGCCCTCGTCGTCGGTGTCGTCTCCGCCGCGATCGGCCTGGTCACCGGTGTCGGCCTGGCGGTCGGCATGCGCTCCGTCATCGAGTCCTTCGGCGCCAAGCTCCCGGCCGGCGACCTCGTGATCGCCCCGGCCACGATCATCGCGGCCCTGGTCATCGGTGTCCTCGTCACCACCCTCGCCGCCCTGCTGCCGGCCTGGCGCACCGGCCGGATCGCCCCGGTCGCCGCCATGGGCAGCGCCCACCTGCCGGCCAGCGCGAAGTCCCTGGTCGTCCGCAACGTCCTCGGCTCGATCATCAGCCTCGGCGGCATCGGCGTGGTCTTCCTGGGCGTGTCCATGAAGGGTGACGGCCGCATGGTCATCGGCGGCGGCGCCTTCCTGCTGCTCGTCGGCCTGATCGTGATCCTGCCGCTGCTGTCGAAGCCGGTCATCGCGACGGTCCGCCCCGTGCTCCAGAAGGTGTTCGGCGTCCCCGGCAAGCTGGCCGCGCAGAACGCCGTGCGCAACCCGCGCCGCACCGCCGTCACCGCGGCCTCCCTGTCCATCGGCCTGACCCTGGTCACCACCCTGTCGGTGCTCGGCATCACCATGGGCAACGCCGTCGACCGGATGAGCACGGACAAGCTGAAGGCCGACTACCGGGTCTCCATGGCCGCCGACGGCATGAGCCTCGACAAGTCGGTCGCCGAGACCCTGGCCAAGTCCCCCGCGATCAAGGACGTCTCCCCGCAGGCCGACGGCTACTTCAAGGTCGGCGAGAGCTACCGCGCCGCCTCCGGCGTCAACCCGGCCGCCATCGGCCGCCTGCTGAACATCGAGACCGTCAGCGGCTCGGTGGACTCCCTCACCAAGGGCGAGGTCCTCGTCGCCGAGTCCACCGCGAAGAAGCAGAACCTCACCGTCGGCTCCACCTTCCCGATCCAGTTCGACGACGGCCAGAAGGGCACCCTCAAGGTCGGCGGCGTCTACAAGGACCTGGAGGGGCTGCTGTCCCCCTACGTCCTCGACAACCGGATCCTCGCGGAGCACAGCGAGGAGCAGTACATCCGCGAGGTGTACGTCAACGCCGCCGGCGGGGCCTCGAAGGCCGCCCAGCAGTCCGTCGTCGACGCCCTCGGCAAGAACCCGGCCATGACCGTCGCCACCCAGCAGGACATGCGCAACGAGCTGGGCGGCATCATCAACACGATGCTGAACATCATGTACGGCCTGCTCGGCATGGCGCTGATCATCTCGGTGCTGGGCGTCGTCAACACCCTCGCGATGTCCGTCTTCGAGCGGACCCAGGAGATCGGGATGCTGCGGGCCATCGGCCTGGACCGCTCCCGGGTGAAGAACATGATCCGCCTGGAGGCCGTGGTCATCTCCCTCTTCGGCGCCGTCCTCGGCGTGGCCATCGGCATCTTCCTCGCCTGGGCGGTCGGCACCACCTTCGCGAAGTCGGTCCCGAACTACGCGCTGGTCCTGCCGTGGGACCGGATCGGCATCTTCCTCCTGCTGGCCGGTGTGGTCGGCGTCCTCGCCGCCATGTGGCCGGCCCGCAGCGCCGCCCGGCTGAACATGCTGACCGCCATCAAGACCGAGTAACCCGCCCGGCGGAAGGCGCGGGAACGATACGGCAGGGCCCCGGGACACACCCCCGGGGCCCTGCGGCGTTCCCGGACCTCGGGGGCCCACACGGCCCCGCAGGCCCCGTACGACGCCACACGACCCCGTACTCGCCCTGACGCACCACCGTGCGCCCCCAAGCGCCCTGACGCACTCTCACGCGCCCCTACACACCCCTACGCGCCCCAGGTCCGGGTCCGCAGCGGCAGTCCGGAGGCTCCGCCCGGGCCGGGGCGCACCGCCAGCACCTGGTTGACCCCGAGGCGGCCGTGCTCGAAGCCCAGCGCGGACGCCGCCATGTAGAGCAGCCACACCCGGGCCCGGCCCGGCGAGGTGAGCCGTACGGCCTCCTCCCACCGCTCCTCCAACCGCGCGACCCAGGCCCGCAGGGTCAACGCGTAGTGCTCGCGCAGGCTCTCGACGTCGCGGACCTCGAAGCCGGCCCGTTCCAGCTCGCCGACGGTGGTCCCGAGCGGGGACAGCTCCCCGTCGGGGAAGACGTACGCGTCGATGAACTCGTCGATCCGGTACGCCTCCTCGTCGGCCTCCGGCGGGCGCGCGATCTGGTGGTTGAGCAGCCGGCCGCCGGGGCGCAGCAGGGCGTGCAGGGTGCGGGCGTACTCGCGGTACCGGTCGGCTCCGACGTGTTCGGCCATCCCGATCGAGGAAATGGCGTCGTACGGGCCGTCCTTGACGTCCCGGTAGTCCTGGACCCGGATCTCGACGCGGTCGGCCAGGCCCTCCTCGGCGACGCGCTTGCGGGCGTAGGCGGCCTGCTCGCGGGAGAGGGTGATGCCGGTGACGCGGACGTCGTACGAGCGGGCCGCGTGCAGGGCCATGGAGCCCCAGCCGCAGCCCACGTCGAGGAGCCGGTCGCCGGGCCCGAGGTCGAGCTTGCGGCAGACCAGGTCGAGCTTGTCGCGCTGGGCCTCCTCCAGGGTGCCGCCGGGGGTCCAGTAGGCGCAGGAGTACACCATCGAGGGGCCGAGGACGTGGCCGTAGAACTCGTTGCCGACGTCGTAGTGGTGGCCGATGGCGGCGCGGTCGCGGAGCTTGGAGTGGCGCACGCCGGAGCGGCCGGCGACCTCCTCGGCCGGCGGCGCGGGCGCGGGCCAGGGCCGGGCCAGGGCGAGCAGTTCCCGTACGGCGGCCCGGCCGGCCGGATCGCGCAGCAGGGCGGCGGCGCCGGCGGCCCGCGGGGACAGGCGGGGGCGCAGGGCGTCGAGCCGGCCGCGGGGGGCCGGCTCGGGGGCGGGGCCCGGCGCGGCGGCGGCCTCGCGTTCCCAGAGCAGGCCGCCGACCCGGTCCAGGAGGTCGAAGAAGTCGCCCTCGACGGTCAGGTCGCCCGCCACCCAGGCGCGGGCCAGGCCCAGCTCCCCGGGCTTCCACAGCACCCGGCGCAGGGCCCGGCGGTGGGCCAGCACCAGGGTGGGGGCGGTGGGCGGGCCGGCCTCGCTGCCGTCCCAGGCCCGTATGCGCACGGGCACGGGGGCGCCGAGCAGGGTTTCGGCGAGCGCGGCCAGCCGCGGCGCGGCGTCGGTCATGGTGGGCACCTCCTGGAAGCTCCGATCGAACGCCCTACCCGGTGCGCGCGCCGGACATGCCGAAGGGGCCGTCCGCACCACGGATGGCGGACGGCCCCTTCGGTGAGGTTCCGTTGAAGCTCCAGTTCCGGCGAAGCCGGACCCGGTGGAGGTGCCGGCGAAGCCGGACCCGGTGGAGGTGCCGGCCGAAACCGGACCCGGGTCAGGAAGCCTTGGCCTTCTCGGCCGGGGCAGCGGCGGCGGCCGGGGCCGGCGCCGGCTTGGCGGCCTCGTAGAACTCCTCGCGGGGGGTCTCCAGTGCTCCGAGGGAGACGACCTCGCGCTTGAGGAACATGCCGAGGGTCCAGTCGGCGAAGACGCGGATCTTGCGGTTCCAGGTCGGCATGGCCATGCCGTGGTAGCCACGGTGCATGTACCAGGCGAGCCGGCCCTTGAGCTTGATCTTCATCTTGCCCATGACGATCATCGCGACGCCCTTGTGGAGGCCGAGGCCCGCCACCGCACCCTTGTTGGAGTGCGAGTACTCCTTCTGCGGGAAGCCCCGCATGCCGGAGACCACGTTGTCGCCGAGGACCTTGGCCTGACGCAGCGCGTGCTGGGCGTTCGGCGGGCACCAGGCGTTCTCGACGCCGGCCTTGCGGGACGCGACGTCCGGAACCTGGGCGTTGTCGCCCGCGGCCCAGATGTAGTCGCTGCCCTGGACCTGGAGGGTCGGGGCGGTGTCCACGTGACCGCGCGGGCCGAGCGGCAGGCCGTAGCGGGCCAGCGCCGGGTTGGGCTTGACGCCCGCGGTCCACACGATGGTGTTGGAGTCGACCTCGAGGCCGTTCTTCAGCACGACGTGGCCGTCGACGCAGGAGTCCATCGAGGTGTTGAGGTAGATCTCGATGCCGCGGGACTCGAGGTGCTCCTTGCCCCAGGTGCCGAGCTTGGGCCCGACCTCGGGGAGGATCTTGTCGGCCGCGTCGACCAGGACGAAGCGCATGTCCTCGCGCTTGATCGTGGAGTAGTACTTCGCGGCGTCGCGGGCCATGTCCTCGACCTCGCCGATCGTCTCGGCACCGGCGAAGCCGCCGCCGACGAAGACGAAGGTGAGGGCCTTGCGGCGGACGTTCTCGTCCGTCGTGGACTCGGCCTTGTCGAGCTGCTCGAGGACGTGGTTGCGCAGGCCGATGCCCTCTTCCACGCCCTTCATGCCGATGCCCTGTTCGGCCAGGCCGGGGATCGGGAAGGTGCGGGAGACGGCGCCGAGCGCGATCACCAGGTAGTCGAAGGGCAGCTCGTACGCCTCGCCGACCAGCGGCGTGACGACGGCGACCTTGCGGTCCTGGTCGATGGTCGTGACCCGGCCGGTGAGAACCTCAGCCTTGGGCAGCACGCGTCGCAGCGGGACGACGACGTGCCGAGGCGAGATGCTGCCTGCGGCCACTTCGGGGAGGAAGGGCTGGTAGGTCATGTACGAGCGCGGGTCGACGACCGTGACGGTCGCCTCGCCGTAGCGCATCTTCTTCATGATGCGCTTGGCTGCGTACAGGCCTACGTACCCACCTCCTACAACGAGGATCCTGGGACGCTCCGTGGTGCTCATGAGAATGAGTATCCAGCACCCCAAGGGGTGATGCTCGTGAGCCCCTTCACAAGGTGCCGGGGGGTCTCTGCTACACTCCGCCGCCCACGTGACCCAGATCATGACGCGCAACGGGAACCACACCGCAACGGGAGTCGTTGTTCACCCGGTCTGAACTGGCCCGTAGCCCCCCAAACGGAGTGCACGGACGAGCTTCGTCCTTACCTCCGATACGAAACCCGCAGCCTCCGTTCATCGCACAAACGAGCGCCGAAACGGCCTTCCGACCCTCACAACCGCCCCGAAGGACCCCTTCGCCGGGCCCGTGGACTCTTTTTCCTTGTGAAGAACTTCACGAAGTTCGTGTGGACGGGAGGACTTTCGGCCTCCGAACGAGCCTCCCGACAGACCCCGTCCAGCCCCGATCCAGCCCCGCTCAGGGCCCGGAACGGCCCTTTCCGCACGCGACGGGCGGCGCCCCCCACGGGTCCGGGAAGCGCGCCGACGCGGCGCGCAGCACGCGTGTACACGTTCCCGCGTACACTGCGGTCATGAGTGAGAACGCTGTGACCGTGCGTGAAGCCCGCGCCCACCTCGCGGACCACATCAACCGGGCCGAGCAGGGCACTCCGACCATAATCACCCGCAACGGCGCCCCGGTGGCCGCTCTGGTTCCCATCGCGGACTTCAACGCGCTCGAAGCGGCGGCCGACGAACTGCTCGCACGCGAGGCGGAGGCCGTCCTGGCCGAAGGCGGGCCGACCGTGACGATGGCCGAGCTGCTGGCCGACCTGTTCAGCGAACGAGGTGACGGCGCGGCGTGAAGTACGCGTTCCGGTTCACCACCGCGGCACAACGGCAGCTCCGGGCGATCGACAGGCCGGCCGCGATGCGCATCCTCGCCGCTCTGACCGCGCTGGGCGACGATCCGTACCGCGAGGACGCGGACGTCAAGAAGCTGACCGGGCCCTCCGGTCTCTACCGTCTCCGGGTGGGCGCCTACCGGATCGCCTATCAGGTCCTGGACGGCGAGCTCGTCGTCCTCGTCGTCAAGGTCGGCGACCGGCGCGACGTCTACCGCGGCATCTGAGCCGACGTCCGGCTCCCGCCGGCGGCGGTGGTGCCCCGGTCGATCGACCGGGGCACCACCGTCCGGTGACCCGACGGGTCAGACGCGCCGCTTGTCGGCCCCGGCCGCCTCGGCGATCGAGAAGGCGATGCCGTCGAGGATGTCGTGTTCCGAGACGACGACCTCGCGGGCGCCGGTGCGTTCCATGATGGCCAGCAGGACCAGGGCCCCGGCGCCGATCACGTCCACCCGGCCCGGGTGCATCACCGGGATCGCCGCGCGTTCGGCGTGCGTGGAGGTCAGCATCCGCTCGCTGATCTCGCGCACCCGGTCGTAGGAGATCCGGGAGTGGTGGATCGCCGCGCTCTCGTACGCGGGCAGGTCCAGCGCGATGCCGGCCACCGTGGTGACCGAGCCGGCGAGGCCCACCAGGGTGCGGGCCTCGGCCAGCGGGACCGTCCGCGCGGCCAGGTCCAGGGCCGCCTCGATGTCGGCGCGCATGGCCGCGACCTGGTCGGGGGTCGGCGGGTCCGTGACGACCCCGTCGACGACCAGGTGGCGCTCGGTCATCCGGACGCAGCCCACGTCCACGGAGCGGGCCGCCCGCACGTGCGCGTCGCCGACCACGAACTCGGTGGAGCCGCCGCCGATGTCCACGACCAGGAACGGCTGCTCCAGGTGGTCGGCGCCCACCAGCTCCCGGGTGGCGCCGGTGAAGGAGAACTCGGCCTCCTGGTCCCCGGAGATCACCTCCGGCTCCACGCCCAGGATCTCCACGACGCCCCGCACGAAGTCGTCGCGGTTCTCGGCGTCGCGCGAGGCCGAGGTGGCCACGAAGCGGATCCGCTCGGCGCCGAACCCCTCGATCACCTCCGCGTACGCGCGGCAGGCCTCGAAGGTGCGCTCCAGGGCCTCCGGAGCCAGTCGGCCGGTCTTGTCCACGCCCTGGCCCAGCCGGACGACGGTCATCCGCCGGTCGAGCTCGACCAGCTCGCCGGTGACGGGGTCGCAGTCGGCGACGAGCAGGCGGATGGAGTTCGTACCGCAGTCGATCGCCGCGACCCGGGTCACGCGTCGACCTCTTCCTTCTCCTGCGCGCACGGCGTGACGCAGGCGCCCTTGGCCCACCACTCGGGCAGCATCGCGAGGGCCTCGTCGCCGAAGGGGTTCACCCCGGGACCGGCGGCCAGGGAGTGGCCGACCAGCACGTGCAGGCACTTGACCCGGTCCGGCATGCCGCCGGCGCTCGGGAAGCCCTGGAGCACCTCGATGGCGTCGCGGCGCGTGATGTAGTCCTCGTGCGCGGCCCGGTAGGCGGCGGCCAGCTCCGGGTCGTCGGCGAGCCGGGCCTGCATCTCCTTCATCACGCCGTTGGCCTCCAGCGTGCCGATCGCGGAGGCCGCGCGCGGGCACGTCAGGTAGTACAGCGTCGGGAAGGGGGTGCCGTCGGGCAGCCGCGGGGCGGTCTCGACGACGTCCGGCTGGCCGCAGGGACAGCGGTGCGCGATGGCGCGCAGCCCGCGCGGGGGGCGGCCGAGCTGCTGCTTGAACGCGTCGATGTCCGCGTCGGTCGGCTCGGTCCGGTCGGTCTGGGGCGGGGGCGTCTGCATGCCTGGAGGAAGTCTCTTCGTTCGGTCGTACGGGGTGTGTGGGTCGGTCAGTCGCCGGGGCGGTCGGCCTTGTCGACGCCGTCCCAGACGTTGGAGTACCAGGGGCGGTCGGAGCCGGCCTGCCCGGCGCGGCGGTGCTCCGCGGCCTCGGCCGCGGGGTCGGTCATGATGTAGCCGGTCTCCCCGGGGCGCAGGAAGTGCAGGTGCCTGCGCGCCTGCTGCTCGGCGTAGGCCGGGTCCTGCCAGCGGGCCTTCTCGTCGCGGAGCTGTTCGAGGCGCTTGCGCGCGTCGTCGGCGGACCGCTGTTGCCGGGCGATCTCCGAGCGCTGGGAGACGTACTGGCGCATCGGATACGCGAGGGCGACGACCAGCGTACAGAGGACGAGCACCAACAGGGCCGCGCGGCCGGTGAGCCGGCTGCGGCGGATGTGCCGGCGGGACTGCGAGCGGTAGACGTGCGCGGCGGTCCGCTCCCCGAGTTGCCGGAGCCGGGTCGCCGTCGAGAAGGTGGAGAACCGATCCCGGTTCCCGGCCATGGTCCCGCCTCCCCTGGTGCGCGCTACGCAATACGTCCCCGCACACGGTACGGGACCGAGTGCGGGGACGTACGGAGGCCGGCGCCGCGAGGCGGCAATCAGCCCTTGAAGCGCGGGAAGGCGCTGCGGCCGGCGTAGACGGCGGCGTCGTCGAGGATCTCCTCGATGCGCAGCAGCTGGTTGTACTTGGCGACGCGGTCCGAGCGGGCCGGGGCGCCGGTCTTGATCTGACCGCAGTTCACGGCGACGGCGAGGTCGGCGATGGTGACGTCCTCGGTCTCGCCGGAGCGGTGGGACATCATGCACTTGAAGCCGTTGCGCTGGGCCATCTCGACGGCGTCGAGGGTCTCGGTCAGCGAACCGATCTGGTTCACCTTCACGAGCAGGGCGTTCGCGGAGCCCTCCTCGATGCCGCGGGCCAGGCGCTCGGGGTTGGTGACGAAGAGGTCGTCGCCGACGATCTGGACCTTGGAGCCCAGGCGGTCGGTGATGGTCTTCCAGCCGGCCCAGTCGTCCTCGAACAGCGGGTCCTCGATGGAGACGAGCGGGTACGCCTCGACGAGCTCGGCGTAGTAGTCGGTCATCTCGGCGGCCGAGCGGGACTGGCCCTCGAACTCGTACTTGCCGTCCTTGTAGAACTCGGACGCGGCGACGTCGAGCGCGAGCGCGATGTCCTTGCCCGGGGTGTAGCCGGCCTGCTTGATGGCCTCGATGATGAGGTCGAGCGCGGCGCGGTTGGACTCCAGGTTGGGGGCGAAGCCGCCCTCGTCACCGAGACCGGTGGACAGGCCCTTGGTGTGCAGGACCTTCTTGAGGGTGTGGTAGACCTCGGCGCCCCAGCGCAGGGCCTCGGAGAAGGTCTCCGCGCCGATCGGGGCGATCATGAACTCCTGGATGTCCACGTTGGAGTCGGCGTGCGACCCACCGTTGAGGATGTTCATCATCGGAACGGGCAGCAGGTGCGCGTTCGGGCCGCCGAGGTAGCGGAACAGGGGCAGGTCCGAGGCCTCGGAGGCGGCGTGCGCCACGGCCAGGGAGACGCCGAGGATGGCGTTGGCGCCGAGGGAGCCCTTGTTGTCGGTGGCGTCCAGGTCGAACATGGCCTGGTCGATCAGGCGCTGCTCGGTGGCGTCGTAGCCGACGAGCTCCGGGCCGATCTGCTCGATGACGGCGAGGACGGCCTTCTCGACACCCTTGCCGAGGTAACGGTTGGGGTCACCGTCACGGAGCTCGATGGCCTCGAACGCTCCGGTGGAGGCACCGGACGGAACGGCAGCACGGCCGGTGCTGCCGTCGTCGAGGCCCACCTCGACCTCGACCGTGGGGTTGCCTCGGGAGTCCAGGATTTCCCGGGCTACGACGACGTCGATGGACGGCACGAGCATCTCCTTCTGGGATGTGACGCTGGGTGTGCGGTGGCGTGTCGGGCCGTGGGACGGCCCCTGCCGACTAGAGCCTAACCGGCTCCGGGCAGTGGGCCCGCCGACCGCCCGGGTCCTGGGACGAAAAAGGGCCCGAATACCCTTCTTCCCGGACATAGGTCTCCCGTTCTTTCGAGCGCGACGGGAGCGAAGCGGGCGCGGAGCGGTCCGCTCCGGGTGTCGGGCCGGTCCGACACGGGTGCGCGGAGCGGCCCGACGCGGGCGCGGACCGAGCGCGCGGGCCCGGTGTGCGGACACGCCGAACGCCCGGCGTGCGAGTGCTCGCGCGCCGGGCGTCGTGGTGCTCCGGACGCCCCGACCGGTGCGGTCGGGGCGGCCGTTACGCCGGGATTCAGCTGAGCTTCAGCTTCTGGCCCGGGAAGATCAGGTCGGCATCGGAGACGATGTCCTTGTTCAGCTGGAAGAGCTTCTCCCAGCCGCCCTTGATGTTGTTCGCGGCGGCGATGGTGCCGAGGGTGTCGCCCTCCTTC
Organism: Streptomyces sp. NPDC048606; assembly: GCF_040650855.1. Lineage (NCBI taxonomy): Bacteria > Bacillati > Actinomycetota > Actinomycetes > Kitasatosporales > Streptomycetaceae > Streptomyces > Streptomyces sp. NPDC048606. Next base: position 89,148 of record NZ_JBEZIB010000009.1, read on the forward strand.
ACCACGTACGAGCCGTTGCCGGTCTGCACGGTGCCCGCACCGGTGCCGGCCTCGGTCTTCGGGGTCGACGGCTTCGGGGCCGGGGTGGCCGGCTTCGAGGTCGACGGCTTCGAGGACTGGTTCTCGACCTTCGGCGTGGCCGGCTTCGCGGGCTTGGCCGGCGCCGGCTTCGAGGTCTCGGGCTTGGTCTGCGGCTTCGACGGCTTGGCCGGGGTGGTGGTCGAGCCGCCGCCGTTGTAGGCGGACTTGGACAGGCCGACGCCGCAGTGCGGCCAGGCGCCCTTGCCCTGGCCCTTGAGGACCTTCTCGGCGATGGCTATCTGCTGGGCCTTGGTGGCCTTGTTGGCGGTGGCGGCGTACGCCTTGCCGCCGTAGCCGGCCCAGGTGGAGGCGGAGAACTGCAGACCGCCGTAGTAACCGTTGCCGGTGTTGATGGCCCAGTTGCCGCCGGACTCGCACTGCGCGACCTTGTCCCACTCGGAGGCGGTGGCGGCGCTGGCGGTGCCCGCGGTCATCAGCGGGGCGGCGACGGCGACACCGGCGACACCGGCGAGCGTGACGATGCGGACGGCCTTGGAGCCGCGGCGGTGCTTGCCCTTGCCGGAAAGCAGCATGAGGTTCTCCTCACCGACGCCTTCGAGGTGAGCTGTCGGGTTCGGGCGGATGAGTTGCCCGGTCGTGCGTCGAGCGCACGGCTTAACCCCTAGCCGGTCAAGTCCCGTCCGAGGACGAGCCGTTCCGGCGCCTACCTTGGTTCCCCCGCTCCTGCCTTCGGCGCTTGCGCGACGACTGTTCCCCCCGTCCGCCGGCAGGATTCGGCGATGCGGTCGAAGGTGCCCACGGTGGTGAGCGATTCAGAAGGTAGACAGGTCTCTCCCCGATGTTCAACGTGTGACATCAGGGAGAAACCGGCCTACTTGCCCTCCGGGAAGGCGTGTTTTCGCAGGTGAGAGCCCGGTTTGCGGAAGTTCCGGAACGTGACACGCCAGTTGACCGGAAGAGACGCATGTCTCATTTACCGATAACGGACATTCAACTCTTTACGGGTGTCCGAACTGCCCCTATTTCTTGGTTAGATCCAGATTCTGGCCGGGCTTGATGAGGTCCGCGTCCCCGCCGATGACCTGCTCGTTGGCCTTGTAGATCTGGTTCCAACCGCCCTTGACGCCGTTGGCGTTCGCGATGGTGGCCAGGTTGTCGCCCGCCTTCACGGTGTACGTGGGCGCGGGGGTGGCCGCTGACGGGGTGCCAGGGGCGCCGGGGACCTCGACGGCCGCCGGGCCGCGGTGCTTGCCGGCGCCGTCGGTCGCCTCGGTGCCCGCGGTGGGCGTGGCGCCCGGGGCGGGCGTGGCACCCGGCGCGGGAGTGACGCCCGGGACGGCCGGGGCGGTGGGCGTCGGGGTGCCGGTCGGGTTCGCCGGGTCCACGGGGGTGGTCGGGGTGACGGGCGCGGTCGGGTTCGCCGGGTCCACGGGCGCGGTCGGGGTGACCGGCGCGGTGGTCGGCGGAACCGTCGGGGTGGTCGGCGGCGTCGTGTAGTCCGGATCGGGCATGACGGGCAGTCCGCTGGAGGGGCCGAGCGGGTAGTCCGGCAGCACGCTGGGGCTCGGCGCCAGCGGGCCCTGGCCCGGCTGCTGCGTCGGGGCGCCGAAGTCCGTCGGCCGGTCGGTTCCGGTGACGGGCACCGAGTGGTCGGGGCGCGAGGGGGTGGGGGCCACCGGAGCGGGCGTCTTGGCGTCGCCCGGGTCGACGGCGGCGGCCGGACCGTTCTGCGTCAGCCCGGCCGAGGCGGCGCACAGCGGCCAGGCCTGGGGGCCCTGGGAGGCGAGCACGCGCTCGGCCACCGCGATCTGCTGGGAGCGGCTGGCGAGGTCCGGGCGCTCCGCGTAGGCGAGTCCGCCCGCGTTCTTCCACTGTTCCAGCGTGAACTGGAGGCCTCCGTAGGCCCCGCTGCCGAAGTTGGCGCTCCAGGTGCCGCCGCTCTCGCAGTCGGCGACCTTGTCCCACGTGGCGGTGTCGGCGGCGCTCGCGTTCGTGGCGGCGAGCAGCGGCAGGGCCAGAGCGGAGCCGGTCACTCCTGCGGTGACCACCAGTGCGGGTACCTGGCGGGGGCGTCTGTGGCGGCCGTTCCCGGGAAGCATGAGGCTGCACCTTTCGCATAACGGCGGGGTAACGGCAGAACCTAGCCGCCTTCGAACGGATGTCACAAGTTCGATCGGTGACTGACTTACGGTCAACCGCCGCCCCGGAGGCTCCCGATCCGCCCTCCGTCAGGAGCCCGCCGCTCCGCTCATCCGTTTCGGGGTGTGAAGCGGACGGGAAGGGTGCGCAGGCCACGCATGATCAGTCCGCCGCGCCAGCGCAGGTCCGTAGGGGGAACGGCAAGTTCCAGATCCGGCAGACGCGTCAGCAAAGTCGCCAGGGCCGTCTGCCCTTCGAGACGGGCGAGCGGGGCGCCGAGGCAATAGTGGATTCCGTGCCCGTATCCAAGGTGCTGATTGTCACTTCGGGAAAGGTCCAGGATGTCCGGTTCGGCGAACCGTTCGGGGTCGCGGTCGGCCGCCGCGAGGACCACCAGCACGGGATCCCCGGTCTCGATCCGGCGGCCTCCCAGGGTCAGCGGCTCGGTGGCGAACCGCCACGTGGCGAGTTCCACCGGACCGTCGTAGCGCAGCAGCTCCTCCACCCCGGTCTCCAACAGGGCCCGCTCCCCCGCCGCGAGGGAGGTCTGGAGGCGTGCGCGCTGGTCGGGGTTCATGAAGAGGGAGTGGACGCCGTTGCCGATGAGGTTCACGGTCGTCTCGAAGCCGGCGAACAGGAGGATGAAGGCCATCGCCGTGGCCTCGGCCTCCGTGAGGTGGTCGCCGTGGTCGCTGGCCCGGATCAGGTCCGAGATGAGGTCGTTGCCCAGATCGTCCCGCTTGCGGTGGATCAGTTCCCCGAGGTAGGTGCGCATCTGCTTCACGGAGCGGGCCACCCCGCCGCGCGGCCCGCCGCCGTGGCGGATCATCATCCCCGCCCAGTCGCGGAAGTCGTCCTGGTCCTCGCGCGGTACGCCGAGCATCTCGCAGATGGCGTAGATGGGGAGCGGGAAGGCGAACTCGTGGATGAGGTCCGCCTCCCCCTTCGCGCAGAACCCGTCGATGAGGTGGTCGGTCAGCTCCTGCACGCGCGGGGTGAACTCGGCGACCCTGCGCGGGGTGAACGCCTTCGACACCAGCCGCCGCAGCCGGGTGTGGTCCGGCGGGTCGATGTTCAGCAGATGCGTCATCAGCTCCGCCTTGCGTTCCCCCGGAATCCCGGTCTTGCCCTTGGCGTGCGCCGGCTCCGCGTGGTGCGCCGGGTTCTTGCTCAGGCGCTGGTCCGCGAGGGCCTGGCGGGCGTCGGCGTACCGGGTCACGAGCCAGGCCTCGACCCCGCTCGGGAGCCGGGTGCGGTGCACCGGGGAGTGCTCGCGCAGCCAGGCGTAGGCCGGGTAGGGATCGGTGGCGAACTCCCAGTCGAAGAGGGTCGGCGCCTCGGGGACGTCGGCCCCGTCGGGGGCGGTGGGCTGGTTCGCGGAGGTCTGCTCATGCACCCGACGACCGTATCCCGGGCCGCGCCGCCCACCCCATATGCGCGGTTCGTCGCGGCTGTCCGTAGATCGACCATCGCTTGACCTCGGCTTCCTCGACGCTCCTACTTTCGGTTCTGTGGACGTGAGGATCTTGAAAAGCAGCTTCGCGGTGGTGGAGAGACGGGCCGAGCACGCGGTCAAGTTCTTCTACTCGCACCTCTTTTGGCACAACCCCGGCATACGTGAACTCTTCCCGGCGTCCCTGGAGGACATGGAACGGCAGCGGGACCGGCTCTTCGCCGCCCTCACCCACGTCGTCGCCCACCTGGAGACCGAGACCCTCGTCCCCTATCTACGCGACCTCGGCCGCGACCACCGCAAGTTCCTCGTCGGCCCCGAGCACTACGCCGCCGTCGGCGCCAGCCTGCTCGCCGCGCTCGCCGAGACCTCCGGCGAGGCCTGGACCCCGACCGTGGAGAAGGCCTGGACCGAGGCCTACGCCATGATCGCCGACGCCATGACCGCCGGCGCCGCCGAGAGCACCGACCCGCCCTGGTGGGAAGCGGAGGTCGTGCGCCACCTGCGCTACGGGCGCGACATCGGCGTCCTCACCCTGCTCCCGCGCACGCCGCTCCCCTATGTACCGGGCCAGTACGTGAGCGTCGCCAGCACCCGGGTGCCGACCACCTGGCGCACGTACTCCCTCGGCAACGCGCCCCGCCCCGACGGCACCGTCGACCTCCACGTCAGCCGGATCGAGGGCGGCCGGCTCAGCAACGCCCTGGTCCGCGAGACGCTGCCCGGCGAGGTGCTGCGGCTCGGCGCCCCCGGCGGGGCGCTGACCCTGCGCCGCACCGGCCGCCCCGTCACCCTCATCGCGGCCGGGACGGGCTGGGCACCGATCCGGGCCATGTTGGAGGACCTGGTCCAGCACCCTCCCGATCACGACGTACGCCTCTTCGTGGTGGCCCGGGACGCCGCCCACCTCTACGACCGGCCCCTGATCGACTCGTACGCCGCCGGCCTCGGGCGGCTCGCCGTCACCTACATCACCCCCGCCCCCGGACAGCACCGCAACCAGGCCACCGACCGGCTGGCCACCGCGCTCGGCCACCGGGGCATGTGGCCGGAGCAGGACGTCTACCTGAGCGGGCCCCCGCAGTTCGTCGAGGAGACCGCCCACCTGTTGGAGGAGCTCGGCACCCTCCCCGAACGCCTCTTCCACGACGCCCTGCCGGCCGCCGCCGTCGGCCGCGCCCGGCCGGTGGGCTTCGGCGAGTGGTTCCTGAACCGGCCCGCCCCCCAGTGGCACAACCCCTCGGCCCGCGCCCCGCGCCCGCGCTGAGCCCGAAGGGCCCCCGACCGGCCCCGCCGGATCCGGGCGCCGCGGCGGGCCGCCGGCGGGCGCGTCAGCGGCCGACGCCCTCCGCCGCGCGGATCGCGTCCCGGTAGGCGCGGGCCGCGCCGCGCAGCGCCGTCTCGGGGTCGATCCCCCTCGCCTCGGCGCGCGCCGCGAGCGCCAGCAGCTCGTACCCGACCCCCTCGCCCCGGGGCAGCTCCACCTCCACGCCGCCCGTACGCGCCCGGCCGGCCAGCTTGGCCGCGAGCGCGAGGGCCGGCTGGGCCGGCGGGACGCCGTCGGTGACCGACTCGCGCCGCTTCTCGACGGCCTTCGTGGCCTGCCAGTGGGCGTTGACGTCCTCGGGGGACTCGGCCTCGGCGTCGCCGAAGACGTGCGGGTGGCGGTGGATCAGCTTGGCGACCAGGTCCCCGGCCACGTCGTCGATGGAGAACGGCGCCGCGTCCACGTCCGTGTCCGCGTCCCCTTCCTCCCCTTCTTCTTCTCCCGCTCCCGCCGCCTCGGCGTCCGGCCCGGCCGTGCCGCGCAGCGGGGCGCCCTCCTGCGCGATGCGCGCGTGGAAGAACACCTGGAGCAGGACGTCCCCGAGCTCCTCGCGCAGCGCCGCCCGGTCCCCGTCCTCGATGGCCTCGACCAGCTCGTACGCCTCCTCGATGGCGTACTTCACCAGTCCCTCGTGCGTCTGCCGCGAGGTCCACGGGCACTCGCGCCGGACCCGGTCCATCACCTGGACCAGGTCGAGCAGCCGGGCACCGGGCAGGTCGTAGGAGCCGGGCAGCAGCTCCAGGTCCGGCATGTCGACGCGGCCGGAGCCCGCGAGGCGGGCCAGCCCGTCGGTCAGGTGCCGATCGCCCTCGCCGCCGGGGATCACCACGACGGTGCGACCGCCGGCGCAGGCCTCGACGAGCGCGTGCGCGTCGGGCGCCTCGTGCGCCACCTCCACCCCCGCCTCGCGCAGGTACGGCAGCTGCGGGTGGTCGGCGTCCGCGCACAGCACCCGGTCCGCGGCGTGCAGGGTCCGCCAGGCCGGCCAGGACAGCAGGCCCGGGGCGACCCGGTGGCTGGCGGTCAGCAGGACGATCCGGCCGGTGTCCGCGCCGGCCGGGGCGTCGGGGGCGGCGGTGGCGGCGTCGGCGGGGACGGGGGCGGGTTCGGCGGTGTGGTCGGTCACCCTCCGAACCTACCTCCGGCCGGCGGGATCAGGCCCCGGCGGGGGCCGCTTCCTCGGGCACGGTCCGCTGGGTGATCCACGGGGTCTGCTGGTCGCCCAGGATGATCTGCCGCGCGTCCCAGCGCCCGTAGCGCGGGTTGACCTCGATGTGCAGGGCCTTCGCCGCCTCGCCCAGCTTGGTCAGGGCCGCCTCCTGGCTCCCGTAGTGCGCGAACAGCTTGTCGCGCAGCAGCTTGAAGCGGGTGTCGGCGTCCATCTGGCCGGGGGCCAGCTGCGCCTGCTCCAGCGCGGCCTTGGCGAGGGTCTTCTCGTCGCCGGCCTGTTCGAGCTGCGCCTTGCGGACGTCCTCGATCTCCTTGGTGCTCACGCTGACCCCGGCGTCCTTGGCAGCGCGCTCCAGGACGGCGGTCTGGATCATCTTGTTGAGCTTGAGCCGTTCCAGACCGGCGGTCGCCCCGATCAGCTGCGCGCTCTGATCGGAACGGTTCTGCGCGGTGCGGACGTCGTTGACCTGGGCCTGGAGGGCGGAGGTGGTGATGCGTTCACCGCCGACGACGGCCGCGGTGCCGGGGCGGGTCTCGCCGGAGCAGGCGGACAGCAGGGGGGCCGCCACGAGCAGGGCGGCGGAGACGGAGAGCGCTGTGCGACGGTGCAAAGGAGCCTCCAGGGCCGGGAGATTGTGCGTCGGTGCACAAGGCCGTGCGGTGATCGATGGTATGAGGTCAGGGTGGTACGGGCCACCGGTTCGACCAACGATTACGGGGGTGTTGGGGTGCGAGTTCACCCTCCGGCTACCGCCGGGCCCTCCGTTGCTGCGATGGTCGGGACCACCATGTCGACTTCGCAGCTCTCCCCGCACCACACCGCCCGAGGCGACGCGACCGCCCGACCCCCGCGCCCCGCCGGCCGCCCGGCCGCCCTCCTGGCCGGCGCCTCGGGCCCGGCCCTGGCCGCGCTGCTCGCGGCGGTCGCCGTCTGCGCCGGGGACGCGGTCGCGCGGGTGTTCCCGTACGGTCCGCGCCACCGCAGCGTCAACGACCTCGGCAACCAGTTCGTGCCCTTCCACGCGCACCTGTGGGACCTGCTGCACGGGCGGGCCGACGGCGGTCTCCTCTTCAACTGGCAGTCCGGCTTCGGCAGCTCCTTCCTGCCGGACTGGGGCACCTACCTGACGAGCCCCTTCGCCGTGCTCGTCGCCCTGTTCCCGCGCGAGGACATCGACCTCGCCGTGTACGTGGTCACCGTCCTCAAGATCGCCGTCGCCGCGGCCGTGATGGCCCGGCTGCTGCTGACCCAGCGGCGTGGGCCGCGGTGGGCGGCGGGGCTGCTGGCGGCCTCGTACGCGCTGTGCGGCTGGTCGGTGATCGAGGCGTCCTACAACCCGATGTGGCTGGACGGGTTGATCGCCTTCCCGCTGCTGTGCCTGACCGGCGAGTGGGCCCTGCGCGAGCGGCGGCCGGTGACGGGGGTGCTGGTGGTCGCCCTGTGCTGGACGGCGAACTTCTACACCGCCTACATGGCGACGCTGGGCGCCGCCCTGGTGCTGGTGGTACGGGTGGTGCTGACCCGCGACGGGTGGCGCGAGCGCGCCCGGGTGACGGCCCGGGGGGCGGTGACCTGCCTGCTGGGGATCGCCCTGGCGGCGCCGGTGCTGGTGCCGCTGTTCCTCAGCTCGAAGCAGGCCTACCCGGGGTGGTCGCGGGAGTTCGGACCGGTGCCGTGGGCCGACCTGTTCGCCCGGCTGATGCCGGCGACGTACTCCTTCAACTCCCCCGCCGTCTTCGTGGGGACGGGGACGCTGCTGCTGGTGGCCGCGCTGCCCTTCCACCGGGCGGCGCCGGCGCGGGTGCGGTGGTGGTGGGCCGGGCTCGTGGTGGCGGTGGCCCTGTCCTTGCAGTGGGCGCCGACCCACCTGGCCTGGCACGTCTTCGCCACCCCGAACGGCAGCGCGTACCGGCAGACCTTCGTCCTGGCCGGGATCGTGGTCATCGCCGCCTGGACGGGACTGGCCTGCGGCCCGCCGGCGCCGCGCGCCCTCGCGGGCGGCGCGGGCCTGCTCACCGCCGCCGCCCTGTGGTCGGCGGCGAGCCCCCTGGCCACCCCCTGGGGGACCGGTCTGTTCTGCGGCGGGCTGCTCCTGGCGGGCCTGGCCTGGTGGGCCCTCGTACGCCGCCGGCTGATCGCCCCGGCCGCCGCCGTGCTCGGCGTCGTCCTGGTGGCGCAGGCCGCCGCGACGACGGCCCACGGCCACCGGGGCAAACTGGCCGGACTGGACGACTACCCCGCGTGGGGCGCCGCCCACGGCGCGCGGGCCGCCGCGCTGGCGAGCGCCGACGGCTGGCCCGCGTACCGCACCGACGCCGGCCGGCCCGCCCTGTCGGGCAACGACCCGATGCTGCTGGGCGGACAGGGCGGCGCCTACTACAGCAGTCACACCCCGGACGTGTTCACGCGCACGATGGCCGCGCTCGGCGCGGGCTGGACCTCCCGGGGCCGCAACGTGCAGAGCCTCGACAACCCGGTGACGGACGCCCTGTTCGCGGTCGGGGCGCGGCTGCGGCCCGACGGCACGGTCGTGCGCGCGGACGCCCTGCCGCTGGTCACCGTCCGACCGGCCGGTCCCGTACCGGCCTTCGGGGACTCGCCCTTCGCCAACCAGGAGCTGCTGCTGGGCGCGCGGGTCTACGAGGAACCGGTCGCGCCCGGCGTCTGCCGGGCGGGGACGGAGGTCTTCCTGTGGGCCCCGGAGTACAACGCCACGGCCCGCCTCGCCGACGGCCGGCCCCAGCGCCTGAACGGCAACGCCCCCCGCAACCGGGCGGCGCTCCAGCCGATGGGGCGCTCGCGCGGACCGGCGTCGAGGCTGATCTTCGACCGGCCGGCGCCCGCGTCCTGGACGCTCGGCTGCCTGGACGCGGACCGGTTCGAGGCGGCGGTGGCGACCCTGCGCGCCTCCGCCGCCACGTCGGTGACCGTGTCGGACGCGGGCCTGCGGGCCACCCTCCCCGCCGGGGGCGCCCGCACGGCGGTGGTCTCCGTACCGGCCGTCGCCGGCTGGAGCTGTGACGGGCGGCCCGCCTCGGCGCACCTGGGCCTGCTCGCCGTGCCGCTGGAGGCCGGGGACACCGGCGTGAGCTGCTCGTTCCGGCCGCCGGGACTGGTCGCGGGCGGAACCGTGGCGGGTCTGGCGCTGCTGGCGGTGGCGGGGGCGGCCCTCACGCGCCGGCGGTCGCGGGAGCGGGACGCGCCCCGTCAGGCCTCGCCGTCGGTCGCGTCCGCCGGAGCGAGCGGGGCGACCACCGGGGCGACGTAGTGGTCCTCGGCGTCCGGGCCGCCGAACAGGGAACCCCCGAAAGCCTCGTACTTGCCCGCGCCCGAGCACCGGAGGTCACCCCGGAAGAGGGACAGGGCGTCGACCCAGGCGCGGGGGCGCGGGGGCCGGGCGCTCACCGCACCTGCCCCAGCCACTGGAGCGTGCGGCGCACCTCCACCGGCAGGGGGTGGCCCGGCCCGTGCAGCCGGTCCGCGTCGAACAGGAGGCGCACCAGGGTGTCGTGGGCCGCCGCCCGGTCGCCGAGGGAGAGCAGCAGGTGCGCCATCCGGCGGCGGACCTCCAGGGGCAGGCCCGGGTCCGGGTTGGCGTAGTGGTTCTCGAACAGCGGCAGCAGCGAGCGGTATTCCGCGAGGGCCGCGGCCGGCTCGCCGAGCTGCTCCAGGCACTGGGCGGCGTCGTAGCGGAAGCGCAGGGACTGCGGGTCGCCGGCGGGGAACTCGTCCGCGAGGCGCCGCAGTTCGGGCAGGGCCCGGCGGTACTGGCCGTCGTCCATGAGCGTGGCGGCGTACTGCTTGCGCAGGCTGCGCACCACCGGGGAGTGCTCCCCGTGCTCGGCGGCGGCGGCCGGCAGGATCCCGCCCAGGATGTCCACGGCCCGGGTCAACTGGCCCTGGTCCAGGAGCTTGCGGGCCTCGTCCACCGCGCCCGGGATGTCCGGGCGGGCCGGCGCCGGCGGCGCGGTCGGCCGGGGCGGGACGGCGGTGGCCCGGTCCGGCCAGGGGGCCTGCGGGCGCAGGAAGGGACGGGTCGGGTCGAGGGGGCCCGCGGGGAGGCGGGCGCCGCGGGCCGGCAGCAGCGGTTCGAGGGCCTCGTAGACCTCCTGCGCGGAGCCGGGGCGGTCCTGCGGGTCCTTGGCGAGCAGGCGCATCAGCAGCGCCTCCAGCTCCGGCGGGACGTCGGGGCGCGCGCCGCGGACGGGCTGCGGGGGCTCGTACAGGTGGCGGTGCAGGACGCCGAGGGCGGTGGAGCCGGCGAAGGGGACGTTTCCGCTGAGGAGTTCGTACAGCAGGACGCCGAGGGCGTACAGGTCGGTGTACGGGCCGACGGCTCCGCCCATGGCCTGCTCGGGCGCCATGTAGGCGGGGCTGCCGATCGGGGATCCGGTGCTGGTGAGGCGGGTGGTGTCGGTGTCCATGACGGAGGCGACGCCGAGGTCGAGCACCAGCACGGTGCCGTCGGGGCGGATCATCACGTTGCGGGGCTTCAGGTCGCGGTGCACGATCGGCACCGCGTGCACGGCCGACAGCACCGCGCACAGCTGCGCCACCACCGAGACCGCCCAGGGCCACGGGTAGGGGTCGTGCTCGGCGAGGTGGTCGGCCAGGTCGGAGCCCTCGACGTAGCCCATGACGAGGAACAGCTCGTCGCCGTCGCTGCCGGCGTCGTGGACGGTGACCAGGCCCGGGTGGTCGACCTGCGCGGTGACCCGGCACTCGCGCACGAAGCGGCGGCGCAGCTCCTCGGCGACGGTGCCGGGGCCGGCGACCTTGTCGGGGCGCAGCAGCTTGACGGCGACGCGGCGGTCGAGGCGCCGGTCGTAGGCCGTCCACACCTGGCCCATGCCGCCCTGGCCGAGGATGGTGGCGAGCTGGTAGCGCTCGCCGATGACGCGTTCGGGCTCGCTCACTGCTCGGGTCCGCGGGGCGTCGTGTCATGGGGGTCGCGGTACGGGCCGCCGGGTTGGGGCGGCTGCGGGGGCTGCGCCGGGGTCTGCTTGCGCAGCAGCTCGCTCAGCTCGTCGAGTTCGGCGCGGACCTGGCCCAGGCGCGGGGCGGGCGTGTGCTGCGGCGGGGCGGGCTGGGGCGGCGTGGGCCGCGGCGGGACGGGCGTGGGCGCGGAGGCCTGCGGGTAGCCGTAGGACGGGGCGCTTTGCTGGGGCGGCAGGGGCCGGTGCTGCGGGTGGGGCGCCTGCTGTGGCATCTGCCGGTGTCCGGCGTACGGGTCCTGCGGGGCGGGGTACCAGTGCGCGGGTGGCGCGAGGGCCGCGGCGGCCTTCGCCTCGTGGTGGCGGATGTCGCAGACGAGGTAGTAGGCGCAGACCACGAAGCCGGTGAGGATCGAGCCACCGGCGCCGACGTTGCCCTGCCAGCCGTTGGTCTCGGCCGTCGGGTCGAGCTCGATGAACACGATCCAGACGATGGACAGCAGTCCGCTGAGGACCAACAGCGCCCAGTCGCGGCCCCTGCGGGTGAGCAGCGCGAGTCGCAGCAGCGCGCCCCAGGCGAAGAAACCGCAGGTGAGCACCGGCAGAGCCGTGAACACCACGCGCAGCGTCATCGCGGCCCCGGACACGGGCCGGTGGCCGTAGGGGCCTTGCTGCGGCGGGAGGCCGGGGGCGTGCATCGCTGCTCCTGACGGGGCGTACGGAAGGGGTCGACGTCTGAGCGTATACAGCCTTTCCGGCCGTTCGTGAGGGGATGGACGCAACCGTTGCGAGGTCGCAGCACATCCCCGTCGCGAAGCCCACCGTGTCGGGGGCGGCCGGGGGCGGCCGGGGGCGGGGCGGGGGCGGGGCGGGGCTCAGTCGGGGGCGACCGAGCCGTCGGACAGGCCGTCGTAGAGCCCCTGGACGAGGCGCTCCCCCAGCCGTCCCGCCTGGCGCAGCGCGTCCTCGAACTCGGCGAGCGCGCGGAAGCGGTCGCCGTAGCGGCGTTGTTCGGCGGGGGCGAGGTGGGGCAGCCTCAGCCGGCGCACGTCGAGGCGGGTGGCGGTGGAGGCGTGGCTGCTGGCGCGGCGGGTGCCGGCGGTGCCGCGCAGGAACCCGGCGAGGAACCAGGGGTCGAGCGCGGCCGGGTCGGGGCGCAGCAGTTGGAGGTTGCGGCCGAGGACGGCGCCGGCGCCGCTCGCCGGGTCCGTGCCGACGACGCGGGCGGTGCCGGCCGCGCCGACGACGGGCACGACGACGTCGCCGGGCCGCACGACGACCGGCTCCTCGGTTCCGGGTCCGGACGCGGCGGTGGTGGTGGCGGAGGGCGGGCCGGCGAAGTGGACGTCGTGTTCGGTGAGCAGGGGCAGCGTTCCCTCGACGGAGGCGCTCGCGGTGCCGGTGCGCAGCAGGAGGACCCCGGCGCGGGCGAGTTCGCCGATGGTGGTCTGCGCGGCCTTGGGCGCGGTCTCGGCGGCGGGCGCGCCGGGCGGCGGGGTGAGGCGGGCCGCGCGGGTCAGGGTCTCGTCGAGCCGTTCGCGTACGGCGGCCAGTTCGGCGAGGCCGCCGGCGGCGCCGGGGGGCGGCAGGTGGCGGGCGGGGGTGAGGTCGACCTCGTCGTCCAGCAGCTCGACGACGGGCACGACGCGGCTGACTCCGGGCACCTCGGGCGCCGTTCCGGTGCGGTCGTACGCCGTCCAGGAGGTCAGTACCGCCTCGTGGACGGCGGGCCACGCGGCCCGCGCCTGCCCCGGGGCCTGCCCGGGGCCCTCGGGCACCAGGCCGGCGGTGTCCACGAGCAGCAGTCCGGCCGGGGCCGGGCCGGGGGCGGGCCGGCGCAGCACCCACAGCTGGAGCGGGATCCCGTACGGGGGCGCGGCCCCGGCGGGCAGGGAGACGACGGCCCGCAGCGCGCCCCGGCGCAGCAGGTCGGCCCGGATGCGGCGGCCGGAGCGGCGGGCGGCGACGGCGGGCGGCATGAGGAGCACGGCGGTGCCGCCCTCGCGCAGGTGGGCCAGGGCGTGCTGGATCCAGGCGAGTTCGGATTCGGTGCGGGCGGGCAGGCCGTACTCCCAGCGGGGGTCGTAGGCCAGTTCCTCGTGGCCCCAGCCCCGTTCGTTGAACGGGGGGTGGCACAGGACGGCGTCGACGGCCGCGCCGGCGAAGGTGTCGGCGCGCAGGCTGTCGGCGGCGGCGGCGCGGACCCGGGCGGATCCGTGCAGGGCCAGGCGCAGGGCGGCGAGGGCGGCCAGTTCGGGTGCGGAGTCCTCGACGTGGAGGGTGTCGGCCCCCTTCAGGGCGCGGAGCAGGCCGCCGGTGCCGCAGGCGGGGTCGAGGGCGGTGCGTACGCCGGGGCCGGCGAGGGCGGCCATCAGCTCGGCGCAGCCGTCGGGGGTGAGGGTGTACTGGCGGGGGTTGGCGTCGAGGTGGCGGCCGAGGAGGAACTCGAAGGCCTTGCGGGCGCCGTCGGCGCGGTGGCCGGCGGCGAGTTCGGCGGCGGCGCGCAGCAGGGGGACGGGGGTGGCGCCGGGGCGGGGGCCGAGGGTCGGGGGCCGGTCGGTGCCGAGGCGGTCGGTGAGCACCTCGGCGGTGGCGTCGGGCAGCAGGGCGGCCATGCGGGCGTCGGAGCCGGCGGCGAGCTCCAGCCACCGGGCGGGGCGGTCGCGTACGACGAGCAGGGCGGCGCCGACGTCGACGAGGGCGGCGACCGCGCCGCCGGGGTGGGAGGCGACCTGTTGCCAGAGCCGTTCGCGCAGGGGGACCTCGGCGAGTTTGCCCTGGGAGCGCAGCCAGTCCTCCACCTCGGACAGGGCGAAGGAGGGGCTGGTCTCGGTGCCGCCCACGGGTTTGGGGAAGTCGGGGTGCCTGCGCCGCCAGTTGCTGACGGCGGCCCGTCCGACGCCGGCCAGGCGGGCGATGCCCGCGGCGGTGACCTCGGCGGCCGGCTCGGGGGCGGTCTCGGCGGTGGGCCCGGGGTTGCCTGCGGCGTGGGGGGCCGCGCTGTCCTCCTGCATGGCCGGAGGATACCCGTACACACCCACGAGATCCCTTCACAGCGTGAATATGAGATTCCGCGTGAACACCGTTGACTCGGTTCACAAGCTCTGTTGTGATGAGCCCGTCAAACGGCGGCGAGCAGTCGCGGGACCCGGCCTGGGCCCCGCCCACGGCAGGAACAGGAGCACTCCCATGTCCCAGTCCCACACCCCGCGCACCGGTTGGATCGCCCGTCACAAGGTGCTCACGGGATGCGGCGCCGTCCTCACCCTCGTCCTGGTCGGGGCGTGCGGCGGCACGGACACCCCGAAGGACGGCAAGAGCACCGCCAAGGCAAAGCCGGCGGCCTCCTCCGCCCCGGCCGGCAAGCCCTCGACCGGGGCGCAGCCGAGCCAGGGCGGCCAGAGCTCCAAGCCGGCCGAGGAGAAGAAGAAGGCCGCCCTCAAGGGCGCAGGCACCTTCCAGGTGGGCTCGGACGTCAAGCCCGGCACCTACCGCACCACCGGCAACAAGGACCTGGGCTGTTACTGGGAGCGCCTGAAGGACGCCTCCGGCGAGGTCGAGTCGATCATCGCCAACGACAACGTGACGGGCGCGAGCTACGTGACCATCGCGGCGACCGACAAGCTCTTCAAGTCCAGCGGCTGCAAGGACTGGGAGGCCGTCGACCCCAAGGCCGCGGGCGGCTCCCCCAAGGCCGAGGCGGCGGGCGACGGCGGCATGTTCAAGGTCGGACTCGACCTCGCGCCCGGCACCTACAAGTCGACCGGCCCCGCCGAGGGCTCGACGGGCTGCTACTGGGAACGCTCCAAGGACGCCGCCCACACCGTCGACTCGATCATCGCCAACGAGAACCCGGAGGGCCCGGCGGTCGTCACCATCGCCGCCGGCGACGGCTACTTCAAGACCACGGGCTGCGCCCCCTGGAAGAAGTCCTGAACCACGGGAGAGCCACGTGTCGGGGCGTACGGCGGCGCGCCCCGGGGACCGGCCGCCGTACGCCCCGGGTCGGACCGGGTCCCGTTCGCCCCCCCCGGGGGGTCCGGAGCTCCGGGCCCCCCGGGGGTGCGGTTACGAGCCCAGGATCGTCGTCAGGAACTCGCCCGTCCACGCCAGCAGTTCGCGGCCGACCAGCGGCTTGCCGCCGACCCGGGCGGTCTTCGGGCGCGGGACCAGCACCTGCGAGGTGGCCGGCTTGAGCACCGTGCCCGGGTAGAGCCGCTTCAGGCGCAGCTCCTGCGACTCGCGCAACTCCACCGGTCCGAAGCGGATGTTGGGCCCCTGGAGGGTGATGTCCCCGACCCCGCAGGCGCGCGCGAGCATCCGCAGCCCCGCCACCAGCAGCAGGTTCTCCACCGGCTCCGGCAGCTTGCCGTAGCGGTCGGTGAGCTCCTCCCGTACGGCCTTGATGTCCGCCTCGGAGTTGGCCGCGGCGATGGACCGGTACGCCTGGAGGCGCAGCCGCTCGCCCGGCGCGTAGTCGTGCGGGACGTGCGCGTCGACCGGCAGCTCGATCTTCACCTCCAGCGGCGGCTCCTCCTCCACCCCGCCCTCCACGGCGGCCCGGTAGTCGGCCACGGCCTCGCCGACCATGCGGATGTACAGGTCGAAGCCGACGCCCGCGATGTGCCCGGACTGCTCGCCGCCGAGCAGGTTGCCCGCGCCGCGGATCTCCAGGTCCTTCATCGCCACGTACATGCCGGCGCCCATCTCGGTGTGCTGGGCGATCGTCGCGAGCCGCTCGTGCGCCGTCTCCGTCAGCGGCTTCTCCGGCGGGTACAGGAAGTACGCGTACCCGCGCTCGCGCCCGCGCCCGACACGGCCGCGCAGCTGGTGGAGCTGGGAGAGGCCGAAGTTGTCGCCGCGCTCCACGATCAGGGTGTTGGCGTTGGAGATGTCGATGCCCGACTCGACGATCGTGGTGGACACCAGCACGTCGAACTTCTTCTCCCAGAAGTCCACGACGACCTGCTCCAGGGCCTGTTCGGACATCTGGCCGTGCGCGGTCGCGATCCGCGCCTCCGGCACGATCTCGCGCAGCTTGGCGGCGGCCCGGTCGATCGACTCGACCCGGTTGTGGATGTAGAAGCACTGCCCCTCGCGCAGCAGTTCGCGGCGGATCGCGGCGCCGATCTGCTTCTCCTCGTAGGGGCCGACGAAGGTCAGCACCGGGTGGCGCTCCTCCGGCGGGGTGGTGATCGTCGACATCTCGCGGATGCCGGTCACCGCCATCTCCAGGGTGCGCGGGATCGGCGTCGCGGACATGGTCAGCACGTCGACGTTGGCGCGGAGCTTCTTCAGCTGCTCCTTGTGCTCGACGCCGAAGCGCTGTTCCTCGTCGACGATGACCAGGCCCAGGTCCTTGAACCTGGTCTCCTGGGAGAACAGCCGGTGCGTGCCGATGACCACGTCCACCGAGCCCTCCTTCAGCCCCTCCAGGGTGGCCTTGGACTCGGTGTCGGACTGGAAGCGCGACAGCGCCTTCACGTTGACCGGGAACTGGCTGTAGCGCTCGGAGAAGGTCCCGAAGTGCTGCTGCACCAGCAGGGTGGTCGGGACGAGGACGGCGACCTGCTTGCCGTCCTGGACGGCCTTGAAGGCGGCGCGGACCGCGATCTCCGTCTTTCCGTAGCCGACGTCGCCGCAGATCAGGCGGTCCATGGGGACGGACTTCTCCATGTCCTCCTTGACCTCGGCGATGGTGGTGAGCTGGTCGGGGGTCTCCGCGTACGGGAAGGCGTCCTCCAGCTCGCGCTGCCAGGGGGTGTCCGGGCCGAAGGTGTGGCCGGGGGCGGCCATGCGCGCGCTGTAGAGCTTGATGAGGTCGGCGGCGATCTCCTTGACGGCCTTCTTCGCCCGCGCCTTGGTCTTCGTCCAGTCGGCGCCGCCGAGCCGGTGCAGGGTCGGGGCCTCGCCGCCCACGTACTTGGTGACCTGCTCCAGCTGGTCGGTGGGGATGTAGAGGCGGTCGCCGGGCTGGCCGCGCTTGGCGGGGGCGTACTCGACGAGGAGGTACTCGCGGGTGGCGCCCTGCACGGTGCGCTGCACCATCTCGATGTAGCGGCCGACGCCGTGCTGCTCGTGGACGATGTGGTCGCCGACCTCCAGGGTGAGGGGGTCGATGGACTTGCGGCGCCGGGTCGGCATCCGGCCGAGGTCCTTGGTGGCCGTGCGCTGTCCGGTCAGGTCCGTCTCGGTGAGGACGGCCAGCCGCAGGGCCGGGTCGACGAAGCCGTTGTCGATCGAGCCGCAGGCGACGTGCACGATCGAGGGTTCCAGGGCGCCGAGGTCGGCCTCCAGGCGGGCGGCGATGCCCTCGCCGCCGAGGACCTCGACGGTACGGGCGGCCGGGCCGTGGCCCTCGGTCAGGTAGACGGTGTGCCAGCCGTCGGCGATCCAGCCCTTGGTGTCGGCGAGCGCGCGGGCGGTGTCGCCCCGGTAGGCCTCGGGGGCGCGCATGCCCAGCTTGAGGGTGTCCCCGCCGGCCAGGTCGGCCTCGTCGGCCGCGAACGGGGAGACCGACCACCACATCATGCCGAGCTCGCGGGCGTGTTCGCGGACGTCCGCGATCCCGCGCAGCGAGGCGGCGCCCACGTCGATGGGGGCCTCGCCACCACCGGCGGTGGCCGCCCAGGAGGCCATCAGGAACTCCTGGCTGGTGGCCACCAGGTCGGCGGCCCGGGTGCGGACCCGCTCCGGGTCGCAGACCACGGCCATCGACCGCGCGGGCAGGACGTCGATCAGCAGTTCCATGTCGTCGACGAGGACGGGCGCCAGCGACTCCATGCCCTCGACGGCGATCCCGTCGGCGATCTTGTGGAGCAGTTCGCCCAGCTCGGGGTGGGCCTCGGCCAGCGCGGCGGCCCGCTCGCGCACCTCGTCGGTCAGCAGCAGCTCACGGCAGGGCGGCGCCCACAGGCCGTGCTCGGCGATCTCCAGGGAGCGCTGGTCGGCGACCTTGAAGTAGCGGATCTCCTCGACCTCGTCGCCCCAGAACTCCACGCGCAGCGGGTGTTCCTCGGTGGGCGGGAACACGTCGAGGATGCCGCCGCGCACGGCGAACTCGCCGCGCTTCTCGACGAGCTCGACCCGGGAGTACGCCGCCGCCGCGAGCGCCCGCGTGACGTCGCCCAGGTCGACGCTCTCCCGCTGGCGCAGGCTCACCGGCACCAGGTCCCCGAGCCCCTTGACCTGCGGCTGGAGCACCGAGCGGATGGGGGCGACCACCACCGAGACGGGACCGGCCGCCGGGTCGTCCGGGCTCGGGTGCGTCAGCCGGCGCAGCACCGCGATGCGGCGGCCCACGGTGTCGCTGCGCGGGCTGAGCCGCTCGTGCGGCAGCGTCTCCCAGGACGGGTAGTCCACCACCTCGTCGGGGGGCAGCAGGGAACGCAGCGCGGCGGCGAGGTCCTCGGCCTCCCGTCCGGTGGCGGTGACGGCGAGGACGGTCCGCCCGGTCCGGGCGGCCAGCGCGGCGATCGCGAAGGGCCGCGCGGCGGGCGGGCCGACGAGGTCCACGTGCATGCGGTTGCCGTCCCCGGCCGCGGTGACCGCCTCGGCGAGGGCCGGGTCCCGGGTGACGGCGTCGAGCAGTCCGTGCAGGCTCATGAAGGGGGCTTTCCGTCCTGGAAGAGTGCGGAGGGGCAACGCGAAGGACCCGACACGTGGAACGGGCCGGGGGTTCCCACCCTACGACGCGGCCGGCGGGCGCGCGCGAAGGATTCCGACCCCCGACACGCCGGGCCGCCCGCCCCGCCGGTCGGGCCGGCGCGCGCGGCCGGGGCCGCGCCCCCGCGGGCGGGGAGCACCGGGGCGGGCACGGGGGCGCACGACCGGGCACGGGCCGAGGCACGGGGTCGGGGAACGGGTCGGGGCACGGGCCGAGGCACGGGCCGAGGCACAGGTCGCGGCGCAGGACGGCGCGCGGCCGGGCGGGGCCTCGGGCGGCCGGCGCCGACCGGCAAAAGCGGAGGGTGCGGCTCCAAAGCGGGCCGGGGGCGGGGGCTCGCACGGCCCGGGCCGGGGGTGGGCCCGGGGGCGGGTCCGGGGCCTCACCCGTTCGGGTGCGAAAATCCGTCCGTATGCCGATACCCCCCGGGACGCCCCCGATCCCCGAGGAGCCCGCCGCCGCCGAGGCCGCGGGCTCCTCGGCGTCCCGCGCGTCCCTCGCCGCGACCGGCCGCGCCCCGTACCGGCGACGGGCGGCCCGCCTGGCCCCGTACGCGCTGACGGTCCTGCTGTTCCTCGCGTACGCGACGCTCTCCCTGGCCCGCCACCGGCGGATGGAGGAGTACTCCTGGGACCTCGGGATCTTCGAGCAGGTGGTGCGCTCCTACGCCTGGCTGCGGGCGCCCGTGGCCGACCTGAAGGGGCCGGGCTTCAACATCCTCGGGGACCACTTCAGCCCGATCGTCGCCCTGATCGCCCCCTTCTACCGGCTCCACCCGAGCCCCGTCACCCTCCTCGTGGTGCAGGCGGCCCTGTTCGCGCTGTCCGCCCTGCCCGTCACCCGGGCCTCGATCCGCCTGCTCGGGCAGGCCCGGGGGCTCGCGCTCGGGGCGGCGTACGGGCTGTCCTGGGGGGTCCAGCGGGCCGTCGACTTCGACTTCCACGAGATCTGCTTCGCCGTGCCGCTGCTGGCCTTCGCCCTGGAGGCGCTCCTCGCGCGCCGCTGGCGGGCCGCGCTCGCCTGGGGGGCGCCGCTGCTGCTGGTCAAGGAGGACCTCGGGGTCACCCTGGCGGCGTTGGCCCTGGTGGTGGCCTGGCGGGCCCGGGCGGACGACCGCCGCGCCGCCCGACTGGCCGTGGCGGTGGCCGCGGCGGGCGTGCTGGTGGCCGCGCTGGTGTTCACCGTGGTGATCCCCTCCTTCGCCGGCGAGGGCTACGCCTACTGGGAGAAGCTCGACCGCCCCGGCGGCCCGCTGCGGGGGCTCGGCACGAAGATCGCCACGCTCGCCTGGGTGCTGCTGCCCACCAGCGGGTTGCTCGCGCTGCGCTCCCCGCTGCTGCTGGTCGCCGTGCCCACCCTCGGCTGGCGCTTCGTGTCGGGCGAGCCGCACTACTGGTCCACCGACTGGCACTACAGCGCCGTCCTGATGCCGGTCGTGGCCCTCGCCCTGGCCGACGCCCTCGACACCGTCCGCCGCGGCGGCCGGCCGTGGCTGCGCTCCTACGCCCTCCAGCTGCCCGCCGCCGTGCTCGCGGCCGCCCTCGCCCTGAGCGCCACCATCCTGCCGACGGCCCGGCTCGGGGAGCGGAGCCCGTACACGACGCCGGCCCGGGTGGCCGCCGTCGAGGAGCTGCTCACGGCGATCCCGGACGGGGCGTGGGTGGAGGCCGACAACGGGCCGCTCGGCCGGCTGACCTCGCGCTGCCGGGTGATGTGGATCGGTGACACCCGGGGGGTGCTGCCGGCGTACCTGACCTTCGACAACTCCGACGAATGGGCCGGCGACCCGGTCGAGTACGCGGCCCGGCTGCACCCCGGGGCCCGGTTCGCCCTGGTGGGCGAGGCGGGCGGCGTGGTGCTGCTCGCCCGCGTCTGACCGGCGCCGGCCCCGGGACGCGCACCGCCCCCGCACACGCGCACGCGCACGCCCCGCGCACGGCGCCGGCCCCGGGCCGTCCTCGCGGACGACCCGGGGCCGGCGGTTTCCCCCCGTACGACCGCCGCGCCGGCTACTCGCTCGCGATCGCGTTCAGGACGTTCATCCGCCCCGCCCGGAAGGCCGGGACCAGCGCGGCGAACAGGCCCACCAGGGCCGAGCCGGCGAACACGCCGAGGATCGTCGGCCACGGGATCTCCAGCACCTTCAGGCCTTCGAGGGCCAGCAGCTGCTGCGCGGTCGCGCCCCAGCCCATGCCGAGGCCGAGGCCCAGGAGGGCGCCGAAGAGGGCGATGACCACCGACTCCAGGCGGATCATGCGGCGCAGCTGGCGGCGCGAGAGGCCGATGGCCCGCATCAGCCCGATCTCCCGGGTCCGCTCGACCACCGACAGGGCGAGGGTGTTCACGACACCGAGCACCGCGACGATGATCGCGAGGCCGAGGAGCCCGTAGACGATGTTCAGCATCTGGCCGACCTGGTCCTTCAGGGCCTCCTTGTAGTCGGCCTGGTTGCGGACCTTGTACTGCGGGTACTCGGCGAGGGCCTTCTTGACGTCCTCGTAGGCGCTCGCCGCCTGCCCGTCCTTGGCGGTGGCCAGCAGCATGAAGGGGCGCGGCATCCGGTCGGCGGGCAGGTTGGCCTGCACCAGCGCGGTGCTGACGTACTTCGCGCCCTTGTCGAGGTTGCCCTCGTCGAGGGTGATCGCGGCCACCTTCAGCCGGACGGTGTTGCCGCCGGTGAGGGCCACCGTCAGCTCGTCGCCGAGCTTGACGCGGTGGGCGTCGGCGTAGAGCGAGCCGACGGAGATGGCGTTGGTGCCGTACGCCGCCGCGTGCTCGCCGGCCACCGTCTTGCGCCGGATGTCCTCGGCGTAGGTGGGGTCGGTGACGCTCAGCCGCTCGTCGACGGTGGAGCCGTCGGGGGCGGTGACCTTGGCCGTGACCTGGCGGTAGGCGGTGACGTGGTCGAGGCGGGTGCTGCCGCGCATCGCCTGTTCGGCCTGGGGCATGACGGGCTGACCGGTCTCGGAGGCGACGATGTAGTCCGCGCCGACCGACTTGTCGAGCTCGTCGGTGGCGGAGGCCACCATGGAGGAGCCGACCACCGACAGGCAGGCGACCAGCGCCAGTCCGATCATCAGCGCGGCGGCGGTGGCGCCGGTGCGGCGCGGGTTGCGCAGCGCGTTGCGCTCGGCGAGCCGGCCGACGGAGCCGAAGGGCCGCAGGACGACCCCGGAGAGGACGCGGACGACGCCGGCGGCGAGCAGCGGGCCGATCATGATGAAGCCGATCAGCGTGAACAGCACGCCGACGCCCAGCCACAGGGAGCCCGCGCCGGCCTTCTCGGCGGCGGTCGCGAGGTAGAGGCCGGCGCCGCCGATGCCGGTGACGACGAGGCCGAGGACGGCGCGGACCATGCCGGCCTTGCGGTCGCCGGGGTTGCCGGAGTCGCGCAGGGCGGCCATCGGGGAGACCTTGCCGGCCCGGCGGCCCGGGACGTACGCGGCGACGACGGTGACGACGATGCCGAGGACGAGGCCGGCGACCGGGGTCGTCCACACCACCGTCAGGTCGCCGGTGGACATCTCCATGCCCAGCAGGCCCATGAGCTTCATGAGGCCGATGGCCAGGCCGATGCCGGCGGCGACGCCGAGCAGGGAGCCGACCAGGCCGAGCAGGAAGGCCTCGACGAGGACGGAGCGGTTGATCTGGCGGCGGTCGGCGCCGATGGCGCGCATCAGGCCGATCTCGCGGGTGCGCTGGGCGACCAGCATCGAGAAGGTGTTGAAGATCAGGAAGATGCCGACGAGGAAGGCGATGGCGGCGAAGCCGAGCATCGCGTACTTCAGGACGTCCATGAAGGCGCCGACGTCCTTGCGGTTGGCGTCGGCCGCCTCCTTGGCGGTCTGGAGCTTGTGGGAGCCGGCGCCGAGGGCGTTCGCGACGTTCTGCTTGAGCCGCTCGTCGCTCACCCCGTCCTTGGCGGTGACGTTGACGTGGGTGAAGGCCCCGGCGGACCCGAGCAGGCCGGTCTGCGCGGTGGGGGTGTCGAAGTAGACGAGGGTCGCGCCCGGGTTGGTCACCTGGAAGGTGGCGATGCCGCTGATCTTCGAGCGGAGGTCGCCGTTGAAGGTGATGGTGCGCAGTTCGTCGCCGAGGGCGAGGTGGTGCTTCTTCGCCGTGTCGTTGTCGATCATCACCTCGGTGGGGCCGCGGGGGGCCTTGCCCGAGGTGATCTTCATGGACTTGAGCTCGTTGTCGTTCCAGTTGCCCGCGAGGGTGGGGGCGCCGGTGGTGGAGCCCATGTTCTCGTTCTTGGCGTTGACGACCGTGACGGCGGTGGAGACGACCCCGCCCTCGGCGGACTTCACGCCCTCGGCGCCCGCCACCTTGGCGACGACGGCGGCGTCGAGGGTCGGGGGCCTGCCGGTGTCGGGGATCTCCTCGCCGACGTCGGACTGCTTGGGGCTGACGGTGACGTCGGAGTTGGTGACCGCGAACAGCTTGTCGAAGGTCGTGTTCATCGTGTCGGTGAACACGAGGGTGCCGCAGACGAAGGCGACGGACAGCAGGACGGCTATGGCGGAGAGCGCCATGCGCCCCTTGTGCGCGACGAAGTTGCGTCGCGCCGTCTTCATGACGGTCACGAGGTCCGCCCGCGTGCGTCGAAGTCCTTCATGCGGTCGAGGACCTGGTCGGCGGTGGGGGCGTGCATCTCGTCGACGATGCGGCCGTCGGCGAGGAAGATGACGCGGTCCGCGTAGGAGGCGGCGACGGGGTCGTGGGTGACCATCACGATGGTCTGGCCGAGGGCGTCCACCGACTGGCGCAGGAAGCCGAGGACCTCGGCGCCGGCGCGGGAGTCGAGGTTTCCGGTGGGCTCGTCGCCGAAGATGATCGCCGGACGGGCGGCGAGGGCGCGGGCGACGGCCACGCGCTGCTGCTGACCGCCGGACAGCTCGGTGGGCCGGTGCTTGAGGCGGCCCGCGAGGCCGACGGTCTCCACGACGCGGTCGAGCCACTGCGGATCGGGCTTGCGGCCGGCGATGTCCATGGGGAGCGTGATGTTCTCCAGGGCGTTCAGCGTCGGCAGCAGGTTGAAGGCCTGGAAGATGAAGCCGATCTTGTCCCGGCGCAGCCTGGTGAGCTTCTTGTCCTTCAGGCCGGTGATCTCGGTGTCGTCGAGGTGGATGTGGCCGCTCGTCACGGTGTCCAGTCCGGCCAGGCAGTGCATCAGCGTGGACTTGCCGGAGCCCGAGGGACCCATGATCGCGGTGAACTGCCCCCGGTGGATGTCGACGTCCACCTCGTCGAGGGCGACGACGCGGGTCTCGCCGGATCCGTAGGCCTTGACGACCTTGCGCGCCCGGGCCGCGACGGCGCCGTGGCCGCCGATGTCCCCGTGCCTGGTTTCGGTCATCGCCGATGTCACGGTCTTCTCCCCTGTTCGTGGTGCCTGTGGCCGTGTCCGCCCGCGTGCGCGCGTCGCCGCCTCGAAGTCTGCGCGGCGGGGCCGGCCGACGCGCTGGTGCCCGTCGCCGTATCCGCCGGGGGGTTAACCCCACCCCCCGGCTCCCCGCCCGTAGGAACCAGTTAAGGACGCGAAAGGACCTTCGGCCTCCTCCGCCGGGACGAAAGACCCCTGGGCCGGAATGCTGACCCACCCCTAGGGGATGTCCACCCTTCGGACCGTCCGGGGTCGGGGATACCCTCCGGCGCACCCCCGGTGAGATGGTGTTTCCTTCGGACGGGGGAGGCAGGGGTGGGGACAGCCGAGCACGGGGCGCGCGCCTGCGGCGAGGACGCGACCGGCCCCGACGCGGCGGCCGGGGGAAAGGTTTCCGCCGGCCCGGACGCGGCCACGGGCGCCACGACGACGGGCGCGACGACCGCGGGCGCCACGACCGCCGGCAGCGTCACCGGCGTGCCGGGGCGGCCGCCCACCGCCGTGGTCGTCGCCCTGATGCTGTGCATGGCCCTGGTGGCCCTCGACAGCACGATCGTCTCCACCGCCGTCCCCCAGATCGTCGGCGACCTCGGCGGGTTCTCCGTCTTCTCCTGGGTCTTCTCCGGCTACCTCCTCGCCGTCACCGTCACCCTCCCCGTCTACGGCAGGCTGAACGACACCCTGGGCCGCAAGCCCGTGCTCCTCTTCGGCACCGCGCTGTTCCTCGTCGGCTCGATCCTGTGCGCCTTCGCCTGGAACATGGCCGCGCTCATCGCGTTCCGGATCGTGCAGGGGCTGGGCGGCGGCGCCCTCCAGAGCACCGTGCAGACCCTGGCCGCCGACCTCTACCCGCTGAAGGACCGCCCCCGCATCCAGGCCCGTATGACCACCGTGTGGGCCTCGTCCGCCCTCGTCGGCCCGGCCCTCGGCGGACTGCTCGCCCAGTACGCGGGCTGGCGCTGGACCTTCCTGATCAACGTCCCGCTCGCGGGCCTCGCCCTGTGGCTGACCGCCCGCCGGCTCGTGGAGCCCGTACGCTCCCCCGGCCGCCGGGGGCCCGTCGACTGGGCCGGGGCGCTCGGGGTGTTCGCCTGCGGCGGGCTGCTGCTGTTCGCCCTGGTGCAGGGCGGGGTCGCCTGGCCCTGGCTGTCCGCCCCCTCCCTCGGGCTGCTGGCCGCGAGCGCGGTCGCGGCCGTCGTCGTCGTCCGCGTCGAGCGTCGGGCCGAGGAGCCGATCCTGCCCGGCTGGGTCTGGCGCCGGCGCACCATCGCCGCCGTCAACCTGGCCCTGGGCGCGCTGGGGCTGCTGATGATCGCCCCGATGGTGTTCATGCCGACGTACGCGCAGACCGTGCTCGGCCTCGGACCCGTCGGCGCGGGCCTGCTGATGGCGCTCATGACCCTGAGCTGGCCCGTCTCGGCCGCCCTGTGCCAACACGTCTACCGGCGCATCGGCTTCCGCGACACCGCCGTCCTCGGCATGTCCCTGGCCGCCGTCGTCCTCTTCTCCTTCACCCTGCTGCCCCACCCCGCACGGGCCTGGCAGCCCGCGCTGGTCATGCTGCTGCTGGGCGCGGCCCTCGGACTGTTCCAACTGCCGCTCATCGTCGGGGTGCAGTCCACCGTGGGCTGGGCCGAGCGGGGCACCACCACCGCCTCGGTGCTGTTCTGCCGCACCGTCGGGCAGAGCGTGGGGGCCGCGCTGCTCGGCGCCGTGGCCAACGCCACCGTCGCGGCCCGGCTGGCGGGCGCCCCGGGGGCGGGGCTGCCCACGACGCTGGACGACGTGTCGCGGGCCCTGGCCGCGCCGGGCGAGCTGTCCCCCGCCGCGACCCGACACCTGCGCGACGCGGTGGCCGCCGCGGTGGACCACATCTTCCTCGGCGCGACCGCCGCCGCGCTCGCGGCCCTGCTGGCGCTCCTGCTGATCGCCCCGCGTCGCTTCCCGGTCCTCCCCGAACAGCGCTGAAGCCCGTCACGCCTGCCGCGCTCGCTCGTCACGCTTGCTTGTCATGCTTGTCATGCACGGAGCCGGTGGGTGACCCTCTACCCACGGACCGCACCGGGGGGACCCCATGACAGCCACGCTCTTCGCCCTGGCGTTACTCGCCGCCCTGACCCTGCCGGTCGGCCTGCGCCTGCGCCGCTCCCCGGGGTTCGTCACCGGCCGCGACGGCCGCCTGTCGACCTCCACCACCCTCGCGCTCGCCTGGACCGTCATCCTGGTCTGGCTGCTCCTCGCGATCCTCGCCCACGGGCTGACGGCGGGCGGCGGCGTCTCCTGGTTCCGGGGCCCCGACGGCCCCCTGTCCCCCCTGACCTCGGTGTACCTGCCGCTGCTCGGCGGCCCTTACCTGGCCCTGATCGGGGCGAAGGCCGTCGTGGGCCTGCGGGTGGAACACGGCAGCATGGCCAAGCCCGCCCCGAAGCCCTCCGCCGACGGGCGCCGCCCCCTGCGGGAACTCATCGCGGGCGACGGCGGGCGCGTGGACCTCGTCGACCTCCAGTACGTCGCCCTGAGCGCGGTCACCATGCTCTACGTGGTGCTGTTCTTCCTCGCGGACCCGACCGCCGGGCTGCCCCGACTGCCCTCCGAGATCTGGGCCCTGACGGGCGCGCCGGCCGGCGCCTACCTCGTCAACAAGATGGCCACCCGCGCCAATCCGGTCATCACCCGCGTCGGCGCCGCCGGCGGCCTGCTCACCGTCGAGGGCGGCGGTTTCACCGAACCCCGCCTCACCGTCGACGACACCCCCCTGGTCGCGGACGTCGACCCCGCGACCGGCGCCCTGACCGCCGCGCTGCCGCCCTCGCTCCGCCCCCCGTTCACGGTGGTCGTCACCTCGCGCGGTCTGCGCAGCGACCCGTACGCCTACGCGGGCCCGGCCGACGCCGCGCCCCTGCCCGCGCCCGCGCCCGTGTCGGTGTCCGTACCGGTGCCCGCGCCCGGGAGCCCCGCACCCGCGACCCCTTCGGCCGGACCGGCTCCCGCCCCGCCCGCACCCGACCGACCGGCCGACGACCCCCGGCCGTGACCCCGGCCCCCTCCCCGGCGGCGGCCCGGACGCGGGCCCGCGGCGCGGCTCAGGACCGGAAGCCGACGATCCCGTACCCCGCACCGCGCGGCACCCGCCGCAGCCAACCGACGACCTGCTCGACCGCCTCGGCCACGTCCCGATCCGCCACGGGGGCCAGGCCGAGGCGCCGACCCTCCTCGAACTGCACCAGCGCCCGCTCGCACTCCTCGGGCGACCACGCGCCGCAGCCCGGGACGTGCGTGTACGGCAGACCCGACGGCAGCCCGCAGGAGTCGAAGGCCGCCACGCGGACGGCGGTGACGTTCACGGCGCGCAGCCCCTCGTCCACCATCGACAGCCAGTCGCCGCGGTAGGGGCTGAAGGAGGAGTTGTCGAGGAAGGGGCCGCCCATCGCGCAGATCCGCCGGTAGGCGTAGCCGTACTGGAAGGCGTGTTCCGCCTCGTACGGCCCCCCGTTGACCACCGCCTCCAGCGCCTGTGCGGCGGTCGGGGCGCCGGCGGCTATCGCGTCGGCGAACCAGTCGTCGTCATCGGCGATCTCCGCCGCGAACTCGGCGCGGATCGCGCGCAGGAACCCCTGGTCCCCCGACCCGACCCACGCCCGGGTCCGCTCCGTCTCCAGCAGGTACAGGCTCAACGCGGTGCTCATGCCGCGATCCTAGGATCCGCCGGTGACAGCCGCCCCGGTCAGCCCTCCGCCGGCGCCCGGCCCGTCAACGCCGCCAGGCTGGAGCGGACGTGGTTCATGTGCGCCCGCATCTCCTCCTGCGCCTCCTCGTGCTCGCGCAGGATCCGGTCCGTCTCCCGGCCCGTGCGCTCCTCGCGCACCCGTGCCTGCGCGAGGAGTTCGGCGGCCCGCGCCTCCGCGTCCTCCTGGCCGTGCCGCGCCGACTCCTCGGCCTCCGCGAAGCCGCGCCGGGCCTCCGACAACCGGGCCTGCGCGTACCGTTCCAGTTCGGCCTGCCGGGCCTCCTGCTCGGCCTCGCGCGCCGCCGCCTCGCGTTCGGCGGCGTCCCACCGCTCCGTGTGCTCCTGCTCCCGCTCCGCCAGCAACGCCTCCGCGCGCCGCCGCGTCTCGACGAGGCCCGCCTGGGCCTCCGAGCGCCAACCGGCCGCGTCGGAGCGGGCCTCGGCCCGCGCCTCGTCCGCCTCCCGCTGCGCCCGCAGCAGGCCCTGCCGGGCCCGCACCTCGGTCTGCTCGCGCACGGCCTCCCCGTCGTGGCGCGCCGACTCCGCCACCCGGTCCGCGTACGCCTCGGCCGCGCCCGCCGCCTCGACGGCGTCGGCCCGCGCGTCCGCGCGCAGCACCTCGGCCTCCTCCTGGGCCAACGCCAGGATCCGCCGGGCCCGTTCGCTCAGCTCGTCGTAGGTCTGGGGGGCCAGCGCGGCCACGGCCTCCCGCAGCCGGTCCGCCTCCGCCTCCAGCTGCTTGGCCAGGACCGTCAGCCGTGCCACGCGTTCCCAGGCCTCGTCGCGGCTGCCGGCCAGCCGTGCGAGGTACCGGTCGACGTCCTCCATCCGGTAACCGCGACCGCGTACGGTCGAGAAACCCTGAGGTCCGTGAGGTGACATGGGTGCACTCATCCTGGAAGCGCCTCTCTCGCGGGGATTCCCGTCAAGGATGCGTCATTTGCTCCCCGAAGCCGGAATGGCCGGGCCGCGACCCCGTTCGGGGGCACCGGCCCGGCCAATGATCCGATCACCTGATCAGAGCAGTCCGTCCCACATCTGCTCCAGCAGCACCGACCACCAGCTCTCGGGGGAGGCCAGCGCCGCGCTGTCGAGGCCCGCCAGATTCGCCTGGAAATCGACGGTCCACCGGCCGGCCTGCTCCGGCGTCAAGTGCTGTCGCAGCCGCCACATGTGACCCAGCATCGCCAGCGAGCGCGCGAACTGCGGCAGGCTCGAATTGACGAACTGCGGCGCCACGGGCGTCCCGCCGGGCCCGGCCTCGACCGGCACCGCCACGATGTGCGCGGTGCCGTACTGCACGCACAGCGCCTTGCCGAAGTCGCTGCCGACGACCAGGTACGAGCCCGCGTCGGAGGCCGGCTGCACCCCCCGCTGCGCGGCCAGTTCGGCCAGGGTCGGCACCGGCTGCCCGGGGACGGCCTGCGCCCAGAAGAACGGCCCGAAGTCGACCGGCAGGCCGGCCCACATCAGCGTCTGCGCCACGATCTCCGGTACGCCCTGGCGGGACACCGCCCGCTGGTCGAACCGGAACACCCCCTGCGGCCCGAAGGCGCCGGCCAGCTCCTGCGCGATGGCGTCCATCGGGATCGCCGGCTGGAGCGGGACCTGGGGCAGCGGCGCCCGCACCGGCGCGGGGCGCGCCGGTCCGTCCGCCACCTGGTGCAGCTCACCCTGATGGGTGAGCAGGTGCCGCATGCCCTGCTGACGTCCCGCGTGGTCGGTCCCGTACGGGGCCACGCTCGTGATCCGCACCTGCGGCCACGTCTCCCGGATCATCCGGGCGCAGTAGCCGCCCGGCAGCTCGCAGGAGGCCAGCTCGGTGTGCAGCTCCAGCACCTGCTGCGGCGGCACGTTCATCGCGCGCAGCTCGTACAGGATCTGCCACTCCGGGTGCGGCGTGCCGGGCGCCGAGCGGCGGATCAGCTGCTGCTCGGAGCCGTCGGGGGCGCGGTAGCGGAGCACGGCCTGGTAGCCGGGGCCGACGGTGGGCACGCCGGAGGGCGCCGGGGGCTGCGCGGGACCACCGCGCGGCGGCGCCGGCGCCGCGCCCGGCGGACCGGGCGGAGCCGGAGGCTGCTGCCCACCCGGGCCGGCCAGCATCGTGGCGGCGTGCTGGGGCGCGCCACCACCCGGAGCACCGGGAGCGCCGGGGGCACCGGGCGGGCCGGGAGGGCCCACCACGGCGGGACCGGCCAACATCGTCGCGGCATGGTCGAGACCGCCGCCGGCGGCACCGGGCGCGGGGGACGTCGCGGGAGCACCGGGCGGGCCGGGCGGAGCGGGCGGAGCGGGCGGAGCGGGCGGAGCGGGCGGCGGCACCGCACCCGGGCCGGCCAGCATCGTCGCGGCGTGCTGCGGCGCGCCACCACCCGGAGCACCGGGAGCGCCGGGGGCACCGGGCGGGCCGGGAGGGCCCACCACGGCGGGACCGGCCAACATCGTCGCGGCGTGGTCGAGGCCACCGCCGGGAGCGCCGGGCGCGGGCGCGGGCGGCGCCACGGGAGCACCGGGAGGGCCGGGCGGAGCGGGCGGCGGCACCGCACCGGGACCGGCGAGCATCGTGGCGGCGTGCTGCGCCGCCCCGCCGGCGCCGCCGGGAGCACCCGCAGGCGTCGGCGCACCGGGGACGCCGGGCGCGCCCGGGACCCCGGGGCCGGCCGGCGCACCCGTACCCGGATCCGCGCCCGGACCGGCGGGACGCGACACCCGGGCCCGGCTCGTCGGCGCCTCGGCGATCTCCGCCGCCCCGGACGACGGGGCGAGCGCCGGGTGGACGGCGGTGCGCGGCAGTTGGCTGCCGCCCTCCATCAGCGTGGTCTTCGCCTCGGCGCCCACCCCGGACGGCGCCGAGGGGCGGTCGTCCAGGTCGGAGCCCGAGAGCGGCGGCGCGAACACGGTGGCGGGCAGCGGTACGGAGGCACCGTCGTCCCCGCCGGGGTTGACGTCGGTCCCGGCCCACGGCGTGGACCCGACCGGCACCCCGTCGTTCGCCGGCTCCGGCTCGCGGCGCAGCGGCATCGGCTCGGGCGCGGCGGAAGGCGCGGCCGAGGGCGCGGCGGACGGCGCCCCGGCGGCCGGGGGCGTCGCGGACGCGGGCCGGCCCGGGATGCCGGCGCGGTCGGCCGCCTCCTGGAGCCACTCCGGCGGGCTCAGCATGAAGGAGGTCTGCTCGGAGTCGATCCGCGGCGGCGGGACCGAGGCCTCCGCGGCGGCGGGGGACGCCCCGTACTCCTCCTCGTAACGGCGGATCACCTCGCCCACGGGCAGCCCGGGCCACAGCGTGACCTCACCGCTGTCCCGCGCGATGACGAGCCGCTGCCGGCCGCCACCGGAGACGGGACCGGCCGCGCGGTCCTCCGCCCACAGCACGAAACCGAGTCCGAACTCCCGTACGCGCACCTCACGGTGCTGGTACGCGGGCACGTCCCCGTTGATCCATTCCTCGGCGCGCTCCTGCGCCTGCGCGAAAGTCACCACAGCGCGATCAACCCTCCACCACGACCGGAACCGATCGCGCGAATCCGCCGTCCACCATCAGACCGGCCACCGTCTCCAGCTCCGGCGGGTTGCCCGCCAAGCGCTCCAGGAAGGCATCGAAATCGGCACCGCACGGCAGCAAGAGCCGCTCCACCCGGTCCTGCACCGACCAGCCGTCCCGGTCGCGCGCGTCGTCGTACGGGGAGAACCAGACGGAGCCGACGCCCTCGCCCCTGACCTTCACCGCGAGCAGCCCGCCCTGGACGAAGGCCACGGACAGGTAGTCCTTCGTCAGGTGGTCCCGCAGACACTTGTTGATGTAGACGAGGTCGTTGACCGCCGCCTCCTCGCGCACCGTGAAGAACGGCTGGTCCACGAGCAGGCCCAGCTCGACGAGGAGCCCCGCGCCCACCGGCGCGCAGCCGCCGGCCGCCTTCAGGAAGGCGC
This sequence comes from Streptomyces sp. NPDC048606, assembly GCF_040650855.1. Taxonomy (NCBI): domain Bacteria; kingdom Bacillati; phylum Actinomycetota; class Actinomycetes; order Kitasatosporales; family Streptomycetaceae; genus Streptomyces; species Streptomyces sp. NPDC048606. The sequence goes on from NZ_JBEZIB010000009.1 coordinate 120,920, forward strand.
GGTAGGCCTCGGGCAGTCGGTAGCCGAGGTCCTCCTCCACCCCCTGGAGCTGCGTCTCCGTCACCGAGACCACCGTCTTCGGCAGTCCCAGGTGGACCGGGCGCGCCTCCTGGAGGGGCCGCGTCCCGCGCTTGTCGTGGTCGACCGGGGCCGTCACCAGTCCGGCGTGGTGCCGCAGCAGCGCCTTGACCTCGACGGGCACCAGTTCCATCCGGCGCGTGCCGGCCACGTGGTGCCAGGTCCAGCCGTGCGGGGTCGCCACCGCCCCGACCGTGTCCCACAGCGGGTGCCCGCCGGCCCGCATCGCCGCGTTCGCGGTGACGCAGTCCGTCAGGCGCAGCTCGTCGACGCCGAAGCCCTCCGGGGGCTCCGCGATCTCCACGGCCGCGCGCGCGTACCGGGAGAAGTCGGGATGGCCGTTCGCGTCCATCCGCACGCCGTGGGGATGGCGGGCGGCCCGGACCGGGTCCGGGAAGTGCACGACCTGCCCCGAGTAAGCGGCGTTGGGTGGCGCGGCCTGCTGCCCGAGCCGACCTGTCGTCATGGCGGTAGCCCCCTGCTGGATCTGGCTGGTTCACCACAGCCTGGTTCACCACAGCCTATGTGGTCCGGCAAGACCCTCCTCCGCCCCCGACACCGGTACACGCGGACAGGGCGGGAACATCCGAATTGATACGAATATTCGACCCCGCTTCCACACGGCAGCCGACATTTGACAGGCTGTCCCGCAGCACGGGGGCGTGCGCGACACCGGACACCACCGCCGCCACGGGAGGGAAGAGAGCATGCACACGGCGACACCACACGGCGCGACACCACACACAGCGGCAGCGACCGCGGCCGAGACCCGCGGCGACCGCGCGGAGGCCGGCGCCGCGGAGGCCGCCGCCGGCGATCCCCGCCTGCGCTGGAGCGGGGCGGGCGACCCGCGCACCCCGCCGGTCCTGCGCTTCCGGCGCGACGGCATCCTGCCCACGGTCGCCGCCGCCCTGTCGGTCCGCGGCGAGACCCTGACCGGCACCGCCGGCAAGGCCGACCGGCCGCCGACCCTGCACCCGCTGGTCCAGGACTTCCTCGACACCCTCACCAGCGGCCAGCGGGAACGCTTCACCGGGCGATGTCCGGAGGCGATCCTGCTCTCCCGCCACCTCACCACCGTCGAGGGCGCCCGCAGCAGGCGCGCCTCCCGCAAGCCGTTGACGGCGAGCGAGGCCCGCCGTTCGCTGAAGCACTCCCGCATCACGGCCCGCCGCATCCGCGAGGACGGCGACCCCCTGCACGGCAGCTACGCGCCCCCCTGCCGTTCCTGCGACGCGCTCCTCACCCACTTCGGCGTACGCCCCGTCGACCTCACCCACCCCGAGTAGCCGCCATGACCCCCTCCTCCGCCTCCTACGACCGCTCCTCGGCCACCCGGTTCACCGGCGCCGTCGACTCCGCGCTGCGCACCGCCGGCTGGGAGCCCGGCCGCTGGGACATCAAGCAGGCCGAGTACTGGGCCGACGCCCTGCGCGACCACACCACGCCCGCCGGGCACCGGCACACGGTCTTCCCCGCGGCCGTCGAGGCCTGGGCGGAGTTCGGGGGGCTGAACCTGACCGCGCCGGGGCCGGGCCGGCAGATAGCGCCCGCCCGGGTCCGCATCGACCCCCTGACGGGCCTGCACCTGGCCCGCACCTTCGCCGACCTCGGCCGCGCGCTGTCCACGCAGCTGTGCCCGCTGGGGGCCGACGCCGACGGCGGCTCCCACCTCGCGATCGACCGCGAGGGCCGCGTGTACGGCATCGACCACACCGGCGACTGGTACCTCGGCGCGGGCCTCGACGACGCCCTGGTGCTGCTGCTGACCGGCCTCCAGCCGGCCCGCCTCACCACGACCCCCTGACACCCGCCCGCGCGAGGCGGCGACCCGCCCCGCGCGAGGCCTACCGCGCGGGCAGCACCGCCGACACCTTGAACCCGCCCGCCTCGGTGGGACCGGACACGAACACCCCGCCGAGGCCGCAGACGCGCTCGCGCATCCCCACGAGCCCGTTCCCCCCGCTCGGCAGGCCGGGTCGCGGCGCGTCCGCGCCCGTGGGCCCGTTCTCCACCTGGGTGGCGACCTCCCCGTCCCGATGGGCGAGGCGTACGACGACCCGTGCGCCGGGAGCGTGCTTGTGGCAGTTGGTGAGCGCCTCCTGCACCACCCTGTACGCCGTCTGCTCCACCTCGGCCGGGTAGGCGCACCTGTCCCCCTGCACCACCACCTCGACGCTCATCCCGGCCGCCCGGGACTGCTCCACCAGCGCGTCCAGCTCGTCCAGCGTGGGTCCCTCCTCGGCGCCGGCCGGCGCGAGCACGACGGCCGCCCCGGCGGCCCCCACGATCCCGGCGGCCCCGACCACGCCGGCCGCCTCGGTGTGCCCGGCCGCCGGCTGCGGCCGGGGCGGCGCGGACCGCAGCACGCCGAGCATCTCCCGCAGCTCGGTCAGCGCCTGCCGCCCCATGTCCCCCACCAGAGCCGCGTTGCGCGCCGCCTTGGCGGGGTCCTTGACCGCCACCGCCTGCAGGGCCGCCGCGTGCACCACCATCAGCGACACCCGGTGCGCCACCACGTCGTGCATCTCGCGCGCGATGCGCGTGCGTTCCTCCGTACGGGCCCACTCGGCGCGTTCCTCGGCCCGGTCGGCGAGCAGCGACAGCTCGCGTTCCAGCGAGTCGGCGCGTTCCTGGAGGCTCTCCATCAGCCGGCGCCGCGCGCCGACGTACATCCCGAGCAGGACGGGCGGCACGGTCAGCGCCACCGCCATGAACCCGGAGAGCACGATCACCAGCGCGCCGTCGGCCTCGACGTCCCCGCGGGTGCGCAGGTAGGTCACCGCGAAGGTCCCGGCGAGCGACATCGAGCCCAGCGTCGCTATGACGCGCCGCGGCACCTCGCACGCGGCCAGGGTGTAGAGGCCGACCACGCCGAGGAGGAAGCCCATCATGGCCGGCGCGACGCCGATGCCGACGATCACCACCGCGACGGGCCACCGCCGGCGCAGCAGCAGCGTGGCCCCCACCACCAGCCCGAACAGCACCCCGACGGCCACCGGGAGCCCCGATTCCCGGGCGAAGGGCACCCCTTCCAGCGCACACTCGGCGGCGGACAGTGCCGCGAGTCCCACGTCCAGGGCGGCCGCCCGCCGCCTCTCCCACCACCAGGGCCCGTCCCGCCCTGCTCCGTCCTTCTCTTCCCCCGTATCGGTCATGCCGTCCAGCGTACGGATCGCGGTCCGGCGAAGCGCCGCTCGATACCGTCGCGCCCGGGGCGGCCGGTGCGGCATAGTAGGGGCTGCAACCGAATCCGATCAACGAAATCGGACTCAAAGGGCGAACCATCCCGGATCGTCTAAGGGCAGGACAAATGGTTTTGGTCCATTGAATGAGGGTTCGAATCCTTCTCCGGGAGCTCACCGAACACGCGCGTTCGGGTTCCGGGTCCTGACCTCCACGGTCGGGACCCGCGTTCGTTGAGCGGTACGGGGCCCCCGCTATCCTTCACGGGTCCACCCCCGAAGCCGAAGGGCACACCCGTGAGCGCAACCCGCCCGGCAGCCGTCGTCGTACTCGCAGCGGGTGAGGGCACCCGCATGAAGTCGGCCACTCCCAAGGTCCTGCACGAGATCTGCGGGCGCTCGCTCGTCGGTCACGTGGTCGCCGCCTCCCGCGAGCTGGACCCCACGCACCTGGTCGTCGTCGTCGGCCACGCCCGCGAGCAGGTCACCGCGCACCTGGCCGGCATCGACGCCGAGGTCCGCACCGCCGTGCAGTACGAGCAGAACGGCACCGGGCACGCCGTCCGCATGGGCCTCGAAGAGCTCGGCGGCGCGGTGACCGGCACGGTCGTCGTCGTGTGCGGGGACACCCCGCTGCTGACCGGCGACACCCTCGCCCGCCTCACCGCGACCCACGAGGCCGACGGCAACGCCGTCACCGTGCTCACCGCCGAGGTCCCCGACTCCACCGGCTACGGGCGGATCGTGCGCGACGAGGCCACCGGCGCGGTGACCGCCATCGTCGAGCACAAGGACGCCACCGACGCCCAGCGCGCCATCTCGGAGATCAACTCCGGGGTGTTCGCCTTCGACGGCGCCCTGCTGACCGAGGCCCTCGGCAAGGTCCGCACCGACAACAGCCAGGGCGAGGAGTACCTCACCGACGTCCTCGGCATCCTGCGCGAGGCCGGCCACCGCGTCGGCGCGGCCGTCGGCCCCGACCACCGCGAGATCCTCGGCATCAACAACCGCGTGCAGCTCGCCGAGGCGCGCGCCCTACTGAACGCGCGCCTGCTGGAGCGGGCGATGCTCGCGGGCGTCACCGTCGTGGACCCGACCGGCACCTTCGTGGACGTCACCGTCACCTTCGGGCAGGACGCCCTGATCCACCCGGGCACCCAGCTGATCGGCGACACCCACATCGGCGAGGGGGCCGAGGTCGGCCCGAACACCCGCCTGAAGGACACCCGGGTGGGCGCCCGCGCCCGCGTGGACAACACGGTGGCGGACGGCGCCGTGATCGGCGAGTCCGCCTCGGTGGGCCCCTTCGCCTACCTGCGGCCCGGCACCAACCTGGGGCTGAAGGCGAAGGCCGGCACCTACGTCGAGATGAAGAACGCGACGATCGGCGAGGGCACCAAGGTCCCCCACCTCTCGTACGTCGGCGACGCGACCATCGGCGAGTACACGAACATCGGCGCGGCCAGCGTGTTCGTGAACTACGACGGCGAGCACAAGCACCACACCACCGTCGGCTCACACTGCAAGACGGGTTCGGACAACATGTTTGTGGCTCCCGTCACCATCGGGGACGGCGCCTACACGGCCGCCGGCTCGGTGATCACCAAGGACGTGCCGCCCGGCGCCCTGGCCGTGGCCCGTGGCCAGCAGCGGAATATCGAGGGTTGGGTGGCCCGCAAGCGCCCCGGCAGCGCGGCCGCCACGGCCGCGCAGTCGTCGGCCGACGAGGACTCCGGACGCCGTTGAGGTGAACTGACCGGAAACAGGTACGCCCGGGACGGCGTACCGTGATAGGTGCACGCAATTCGGCTGGCTCACCGTGTGCGGGACGGACGCACACGGGGGCGAGCAGCTTTCCACACGTCTGAGGAGACAGTGCTGTGACCGGGATCAAGACGACCGGCGAGAAGAAGCTGATGCTCTTCTCCGGCCGCGCCCACCCCGAGCTGGCCGAGGAGGTCGCACACCAGCTGGGAGTCGGCCTCGTGCCGACCAAGGCTTTCGACTTCGCGAACGGTGAGATCTACGTCCGCTTCCAGGAGTCGGCTCGCGGCGCGGACTGCTTCCTGATCCAGAGCCACACGGCTCCGATCAACAAGTGGATCATGGAGCAGCTGATCATGATCGACGCGCTGAAGCGCGCGTCGGCGCGTTCCATCACCGTGATCATCCCCTCCTACGGCTACGCCCGTCAGGACAAGAAGCACAAGGGCCGCGAGCCGATCTCGGCCCGCCTGGTCGCCGACCTGCTGAAGACCTCGGGTGCCGACCGCATCCTCACGGTCGACCTGCACACCGACCAGATCCAGGGCTTCTTCGACGGCCCCGTCGATCACCTCTCGGCCCTGCCGGTCCTCGCGGACTACGTGGGCGCCAAGGTCGACCGCACCAAGCTGACGATCGTCTCCCCGGACGCCGGCCGCGTGCGCGTCGCCGACCGCTGGTGCGACCGCCTGGACGCGCCGCTGGCCATCGTGCACAAGCGCCGCGACAAGGACGTCGCCAACCAGGTGACCGTCCACGAGGTCGTCGGTGAGGTCAAGGGCCGCGTCTGCGTCCTGGTCGACGACATGATCGACACCGGTGGCACCATCTGCGCCGCCGCCGACGCGCTGTTCGCACACGGCGCCGAGGACGTCATCGTCACGGCCACGCACGGCATCCTCTCCGGCCCGGCCGCCGACCGCCTGAAGAACTCCAAGGTCAGCGAGTTCATCTTCACGAACACCCTGCCGGACCCCTCCGACCTGGAGCTCGACAAGATCACGGTCCTGTCGATCGCCCCGATGGTGGCCCGCGCGGTGCGCGAGGTCTTCGAGGACGGTTCGGTCACGAGCCTCTTCGAGGAGCAGGGCTGATCGGCCCCCGGTAGATCCTTTTGGTGCGGCCTCCCCCGCCGGGTACACTCTGTGAGTTGCTCGGCGAGGGAGGCCGTACCTGTTTTCCGGTACGGAGGCTCCGTTATCGACGCGCTCTTCGTAGCAGGCCGTTCAGGCCGGGTGACTTTCGTCCGTTCCGTCACCCCACGAGGAGTGAGCATGTCCGAGATCAAGCTTTCCGCTTCCACGCGCACCAACTTCGGCAAGGGCGCCGCCCGTCAGGCCCGTCGCGACGGCCTGGTCCCCGGTGTCATCTACGGTCACGGCACCGCCCCGAAGCACGTCGACGTCGAGGGCCACGGCCTGATGATGGCCCTGAAGACCCCGAACGCCCTGCTCTCCCTGGACATCGCGGGCGACGGCACCGAGCTGGTCATCCCCAAGGCCGTCCAGCGCCACCCCGTCAAGCGCACCCTGAGCCACGTCGACTTCCTCATCGTCAAGAAGGGCGAGAAGGTCACCGTCGAGGTTCCCGTCGTGACCGAGGGCGACCTGGCCGCCGGCGGCAACCTGCTGGAGACCCTCCTGACGACCGTCTCCGTCGAGGCCGAGGCCACCCACATCCCGACCGAGATCACCGTCTCCATCGCGGGCCTGGAGGCCGGTGCCACCGTGCACGCCTCCGACCTGGTCCTGCCGGCCGGCACCACCCTGGCCGTCGACGGCGAGACCGCCGTCCTGCAGGTCGTCGCCCCGCAGGCCGAGGAGCCGGCCGCCGAGGCCGCCGAGGGCGACGAGGCCTGAGCCTCGCCCCACCCCCTCAGCAGTTGCTGACCGACCGCCGTCCGGCTCCACTGGAGCGGGACGGCGGTCGTTCTCGTTCACGGTATTGAGGAGCTTTTGATGTCGGACGACGCGGCACCCTGGCTGATCGTCGGCCTCGGGAACCCCGGCGCGGAGTACGCGGGCAACCGCCACAACATCGGGTTCATGGTCGCGGACCTGCTGGCCGAGCGCATCGGCGGCCGGTTCAAGGCCCACGGCAAGGCACGGGCCCAGGTCGTCGAGGGCCGCATCGGCCCGCCCGGGCCGGCGAGCCGCCGGATCGTGCTGGCCAAGCCCATGTCGTTCATGAACCTGTCGGGCGGGCCGGTCACGGCGCTGCGCGACTTCTACAAGGTGCCCACCGACCGGATCCTCGCGATCCACGACGAACTCGACATCGACTACCCGACCCTGCGCCTGAAGCTGGGCGGCGGGGACAACGGCCACAACGGGCTGAAGTCGATGACGAAGGCGATGGGCCCCGACTACCACCGCGTGCGCTGCGGCATCGGCCGCCCGCCGGGCCGCATGCAGGTCGCGGACTTCGTGCTGAAGGACTTCTCCTCCACGGAGCGCAAGGACCTCGACTGGTTCGTGGACCGCTCCGCCGACGCGGTGGAGTGCCTCCTCGCGGAGGGCCTGGAACGCGCGCAGTCGACGTACAACTCCTGACCCCACCTCCCCGTACGGCGTACGAAGTACAGTGCACGAAGTACGGCGTACGGAGAGACGCGAAGGCCCCCGCACCCCGGGAGACCGGGTGTGCGGGGGCCTTCGCGCGTACGGGGAGCGTCAGCCGGTGTTGCGCAGACCGGCGGCGACACCGTTGACGGTCAGCAGCAGGGCGCGCCCCAGCAGCGGGTCCGCCTCCTCGCCGCGGGCGGCGGCGGCGCGCTGACGGGCCAGCAGCGAGACCTGGAGGTAGGAGATCGGGTCCAGGTAGGCGTCGCGGACGGCGAACGTCTGCTGGAGGACGGGCTGGGAGTCCAGCAGCTTCTCCCCGCCGGTGATGCGCAGCACCTCGCGGACGGTCAGCTCGTGCTCGGCCTCGATGCGGGCGAACACGTGCTTGAGGTTCTCCGGCACCAGCGTGTCGACGTAGTGGCGGGCGATCCGCAGGTCCGTCTTGGCCAGCGTCATCTCGACGTTGGACAGGAAGTTGCGGAAGAAGTGCCAGCGCTCGCCCATCTCCGCCAGCGCACCGTCCTGACCGGCCTCGCGCAGCGCCTTCAGGCCGGAACCGACGCCGTACCAACCGGGGACGATCTGACGGGACTGGGTCCAGCCGAACACCCACGGGATCGCGCGCAGGCCGTCGAGGCCGGCGCCCGAGTCGGGCCGGCGGGAGGGCCGGGAGCCCAGGTGCAGGTCGGCGAGCTGGTCCACCGGGGTCGCCGCGAAGAAGTACGCCGGCAGGTCCGGGTCCTCGACGAGCGCGCGGTACGCGCCGTGCGCGGCGTCCGAGACGACGTCCATGGCGGCGTCCCAGCGGGCCAGGTCGTCGTCGGACTGGCGGGGGGCCGTGTGCAGGGCGGAGGCCTGGAGGGTGGCCGCGACGGTCAGCTCCAGGTTCTCCCGGGCCAGCGACGGCACCAGGTACTTGTCGGAGATCACCTCGCCCTGCTCGGTGACCTTGATCTCGCCCTCCAGGGTGCCCCAGGGCTGGGCGAGGATCGCGTCGTGCGAGGGGCCGCCACCACGGCCGACGGTGCCGCCGCGACCGTGGAAGAGGCGCAGGCGCACGCCGTAGCGGTGGGCGACGTCGCGCAGCCGGCGCTGGGCGCGGTGGATCTCCCACTGCGAGGTGGTGATGCCGCCGAACTTGGAGGAGTCGGAGTAGCCGAGCATGACCTCCTGCACGTCCCCGCGCAGCGAGACGAGGCGGCGGTAGGACGGGTCCGCGAGCATCTCGTCGAGGATGACGTCGGCGGCGCGCAGCTCGTCGGTGGTCTCCAGGAGCGGGACGATGCCGATCTTGGCCCAGCCGGCGTGCAGGTCGAGCAGACCGGCCTCGCGGGCGAGGACGGCGGCGGCGAACACGTCGTCGGCGCCCTGGCACATCGAGATGATGTACGACTCGATGACCTCGGGGCCGAACTTCTCGAAGGCGTCCTTGATCGCGCCGAAGACGCCGAGGGTCTTGGCGCCGGCGGCGTCGAGCGGGGCCGGGGTGGGGGCCAGCGGGCGGCGCGAGCGCAGCTCCTTCGCCAGCAGCTTCTGCCGGTAGTCGCGCGGCATGTCGGCGTAGCGCCACGACTCCTCGCCGAGCCGGTCGAAGAGCTGGCCGAGGGCGTGGTGGTGGGCGTCGGCGTGCTCGCGCACGTCCATGGTGGCGAGCTGGAGGCCGAAGGCGGCCAGCGTGCGGATGGTGCGGTCCATGCGGCCGTCGGCGAACAGGGCGCCGCGGTGCTCGCGCAGGCTGGTCTGGATCAGCGTGAGGTCGGTGAGCAGCTCGGCGGTGCCGAGGTAGTCGCGACCCTCCTCGTGCGGGATGCCCTTGGCGAGGCGCTCGCGGGTGTTGAGGAGCTTCTGGCGGATGCAGGTGGCCTTGAGCCGGTACGGCTCCTCGGCGTTCAGCCGCTTGTAGCGGGGGCTGATCTCCGGGAGGCGCTCCAGGTCCGCCTGGAGGGAGGTGAGGAGCTCCTCGGTGGCGCCGGTGTAGCGGATCGAGTTCGACAGCAGGCCGCGCAGGAAGTCGACCAGTTCGAGGGCGTCGGTGATGCCGTGCTCGTGCTGGAGGATCAGGACGTCGCGGGTGACCTCGGGGGTGACGTTCGGGTTGCCGTCGCGGTCACCGCCGATCCAGGTGCCGAAGGTCAGCGGACGGGTGCCCGCGGGCAGCTCGACGCCGACGCGCTGGAGCTCGGCGGCGAGGTCCTCCAGGACGTCGCCGACGGCGCCCGCGTGCAGCTCGTCGAGGTAGTAGATGGCGTTGCGGGCCTCGTCGGCCGGCTCGGGGCGCACGACGCGCAGCTCGTCGGTCTGCCAGACGAGGTCGATGTTCTCGGCGAGCCGCAGGTCGTGGCGGCGGCGCTCGCCGGCGCCGGAGACGGGCTCCTCCAGCAGGGCGGCGATGCGGCGCAGCTTGTTCAGGACGCTGCGGCGCGCGGCCTCGGTGGGGTGCGCGGTGAAGACGGGCCGGACGTTGAGGTTGCGGACCGTGTCGCGCAGGTGCTCGGGGTCGGCGTCCTTCAGCATGTCCGCGGTGCGGGCCAGGAGGCCGCCCTCGGCGGCGCGGTGGGCGCGCAGCTCCTTGCCGCGGTGCACCTGCTCGGTGACGTTGGCGAGGTGGAAGTAGGTGGAGAAGGCGCGCACCAGCTTGGCGGCGGTCTCCAGGTCGGTGTCGCCGAGCAGCGCCGCAGCGGCTTCGCCGTCGGTGCGGGTCAGGGCGCGTACTTGCTCGACGAGGTCGAGGAGGTCCTGCCCCTCCTGGCGTACGAGCGTCTCGCCGAGGAGGTCGCCGAGGCGACGGATGTCCGCGCGCAGCTCCGCGTTGGCGTTCTCGGCGGAGGTCGTCGGCGCCGACGGGGCGGCGGGGGTGGCGGGGACCTGGTCAGCACTGCTCACAGGTGCGGCTCCTTGCAGTGTTCGAGCGCTACTGGGCGGTGGGTTCCCGGCTGCGCGCGGCGGCGCCGCTTCGATGTGCAGCCCGGACTACCCGTGCGGACCGCGCTGTCCGACGACACCAGGATAGGTGTCCCGTACCTGTGCCCCGGCAGAGCCCGCCCGTCCGGGCCCGGCGCGGGTCGCGACGGGGGTGCGGCGCGGCGCCTGCGCGGGTCGTGGCAGGGGGGTGGTGCGGGGGCGGGTCCTCTTGCCGGGTGCCGGAGCTTTGCCATACTTACGATGCCGTAGGTTACGGATCCGTAGGGTCCGTGGGCCCGGCACCTGCCGACTCTCACCCCCCAGGGGACCCCCATGACCATCAGTCCCGATCTCATCGAGGACGCCTCGTCGTCCTCCCCGACCCCGGGCGCGGCGGACGACGCCTCCGCGACCCGCGGCGGTGAGCAGAAGCGGTCCGTCGAGCAGATCGCGCTGCTGCTGTTCATCACCGTGCCCTTCCTGGCGTTGCTGGCGGCGATCCCGCTGGCCTGGGGCTGGGGGGTGAGCTGGCTGGACGTCGGCCTGATGGTGTTCATGTACTTCCTGGCCTGCCACGGCATCACCATCGGCTTCCACCGCTACTTCACGCACGGTTCCTTCAAGGCGAAGCGGCCGCTGCGGATCGCGCTGGCGATCATGGGGTCGATGGCGGTGGAGGGGCCGCTGGTGCGCTGGGTGGCGGACCACCGCAAGCACCACAAGTACTCCGACCACGAGGGTGACCCGCACTCGCCGTGGCGGTTCGGCGAGACCGTGCCGGCGCTGATGAAGGGCCTGTGGTGGGCGCACATCGGCTGGCTGTTCGACGAGGAGCAGACCAACCAGCAGAAGTACGCGCCCGACCTGATCAAGGACCCGGCGATCCGGCGGATCTCGCGCGACTTCGTGTTCTGGACGATCTTCTCGCTGGCGATCCCGCCGGTGGTCGGCGGTCTGGTGACGATGTCGTGGTGGGGCGCGTTCACCGCCTTCTTCTGGGGCTCGCTGGTGCGCGTGGCGCTGCTGCACCACGTGACGTGGTCCATCAACTCGATCTGTCACGCGGTGGGCAAGCGGCCGTTCAAGTCCCGCGACCGCTCCGGCAACGTGTGGTGGCTGGCGGTGCTCTCCTGCGGCGAGTCCTGGCACAACCTGCACCACGCCGACCCGACTTCGGCACGGCACGGGGTGCTGCGCGGTCAGGTCGACTCCAGCGCACGGCTGATCCGCTGGTTCGAACAGCTGGGCTGGGCCACGGACGTGCGGTGGCCGTCCGAGGCGCGCATCGACGCCCGGCGCAAGGAAAAGACGTCGAACGCGGCATGATGGGGGACGTGGCGATCGACGGCAGCAGTTCCAGCAGCGACAAGCCCCGGCGGGGCCGCCGGGTCCGGATGACGGGCGCCGAGCGGCGCCAGCAACTGCTGGACATCGGCCGCACCCTGTTCGCGGAGAAGGGGTTCGAAGGCACCTCGGTGGAGGAGATCGCGGCGAAGGCCGGGGTGTCCAAGCCGGTGGTGTACGAGCACTTCGGCGGCAAGGAGGGCCTCTACGCGGTGGTCGTGGACCGCGAGATGCGCCAGTTGCTGGACGGCGTGACCGGGGCGCTGACGGCGGGGCACCCGCGTGAGCTGCTGGAGCAGGCGGCGTTCGCACTGCTCGACTACATCGAGAACTACACGGACGGCTTCCGGATCCTGGTCCGGGACTCGCCCGTGGCCCAGTCGACGGGTACGTTCGCCTCGCTGATCAGCGACATCGCCACGCAGGTGGAGGACATCCTCGGGCTGGAGTTCAAGGCCCGGGGCTTCGACCCCAAGCTGGCCCCGCTCTACGCGCAGGCGCTGGTCGGGATGGTGGCACTGACCGGGCAGTGGTGGCTGGAGACGCGGCGGCCGAAGAAGGCCGAGGTCGCGGCGCACCTGGTGAACCTGGCCTGGCACGGGCTGGAGAACCTGGAGGCCAAGCCCCGCCTGGTGGGCCACCGCAAGAGCTGAGCGCACGCGAGGGCGGCGGCGCGCACGCCCCGAACGCGACGGCGCCCCGTCACCGGAGGTCCGGTGGCGGGGCGCCGTCGCGTCGGGCGGCGGTCAGATCGCGACCGCCTCCAGGAACTCCAGCCGGTTGCCGACGGGGTCCTCGGTGTGGAACCGGCGCTCACCCGGGAGGTTGTCGTCCCACAGCACCTCGACGCCGGCTTCCCGGAGTCTGCGCGCGATCCCCTCGATGTCGACGACCCTCAACCCGGGGTGCGCCTTGCGGGCCGGCCTGAAGTCCTCTTCCACCCCCAGGTGCAGCCGGACGTCGCCCGCGGCGAACCAGCAGCCCCCGCGCGCGGCGAGGACGGGCGGTTTGGAGACCTCGGTCATGCCCAGGACGTCGCGGTAGTAGGCGCGCAGCCTCTCCTCGGACCCCGGTGGCGCGGCGAGTTGGACGTGGTCGACGGCGATCAGCACGGTCAGGCCTCCTTGCGGGCGACGGCGAAGATCCGCCGGAACGGGAAAACGGTGCCGCGCGGCCCCGTCGGGTAGGCCTGGCGCAGCAGGTCCCGGTACTCGGACAGGAAGCCCTCCACGGCCTCGTGGTCCTCGCCGAGGGCGGTGAGCACGGGCCGCAGCGCCGTCCCCTTGACCCAGTCGAGCACCGGGTCGGCGCCCTGGAGGAGCTGGTGGTAGGTGGTCTCCCAGACGTCCACGGCGCATCCCAGCTCGGTGAACCGGGCGAGGTACTCGGCCGGTTCGAGGAGGTGGACGTAGCGGGCGCCGTGCCCGGCGAGCCGGTCGCGCCACCTGGGCGTGTCGCACAGTTCGGCGAGCAGCCGGTGGCTGGGGGCGGTGAAGTTGCCGGGGATCTGGAAGGCGAAGGTCCCGCCGGGGCGCAGCCCGTTGATCCAGGCGGCGAAGGAGCCGGGGTGGCTGGGCACCCACTGGAGGGCGGCGTTGGAGACGATGAGGTCGTAGGTCTCCTCGGGCATCCAGTGCGCGAGGTCGGCGTGGCGGAAGTCGAGCCGGCCCCCGCCGGGGGTGGGGCCCCCGTACTCGGCGCCGGCGCGGTGGAGCATCTCCGGGGAGAGGTCGAAGCCGGTGATGTGGGCGTCGGGCCAGCGCTCGGCGAGCAGGGCCGTGACGTTGCCGGGGCCGCAGCCGAGGTCGGCGATGCGCGCGGAGCGGTCGGCGCCCGCGGCGGCGTGGGGGAGCTCGGGTATCCGGGTCAGCAGGTCGAGGAAGGGGCGGGTCCGGTGACCCGCGTGCCGCAGGTACTGCTGGGGGTCCCAGACGGGCGCGGAAGGGCCGGAGTCCTGGAATGCCGTGGGGTGCGGCACGGCCGGCGCGATGTCGGAATGCATGTTCGAGCCTCCCTACTGGTGGGGCGGTCGGAAGCGGAAGCGTTTCCGGCACCCTCCATGCCCCATGGTCGCCCAGACTATATCTCGATGTCAAGATTCTCGACTTCAAGAGACTTCACATCGACAGACCCCTTACACTGATCGGCATGGAGGACGAGGTCGACCGACTGGTCGCGGCATGGCGGCGAGAGCGCCCTGACCTCGACGTGGAACCGCTCGAAGTGCTCAGCCGGGTCAGTCGGCTCGCGCGCCACCTCGACCGCGCCCGCAGGCTGGCCTTCTCCGAGCACGGCCTGGAACCGTGGGAGTTCGACGTCCTGACCTCGCTGAGGCGCGCGGGAGCGCCCTACCAGCTCTCCCCCGGCCAATTGCTGACGCAGACGCTCGTCACCTCGGGCACCATGACGAACCGCATCGACCGGCTCGCCAAGAAGGGCCTGGTCGAGCGCCTGCCCGACCCCAGTGACCGGCGCGGGGTACTCGTGCGGCTCACCCCCGAGGGGCGCGACCGCGCCGACCAGTCGCTCGCCGGGCTGCTGGCCCAGGAACGCGCGATCCTGGCCCAGCTCTCCACGGCCCAACGGGTCGACCTCGCGGGACTGCTACGCCAGTTGACCGCTCCGTTCGACAACATCCCCGGCTAGCTCCGCCGGCCGCACGCCCGCCCTGCGGGCCAGCGCCACGGCGGCGAGCGTCGAGTGCACGCCGAGCTTGCCCAGCACGTTCTGCATGTGGGTGCGGACGGTGTGCGGGGACAGGAACAGGCGCGCGGCCACGTCCTTGCGCCCCAGCCCGGCCACCATGCAGCGCAGCACCTCGTGTTCGCGCGGCGTGAGGGACTCCACGAGCCGTTCGCTGTCGCTGCGGTGCTTGCGCGCGGCCGTCAACTCCCGCAGCACCCCGGTGAGCAGCGCGGGCGGCAGGTGCGTCTCCTCCCGCAGCACCCCGCGTACGACGGCCAGCAGGCGGGACAGCGAACAGTCCTTGGCGACCCAGCCGGAGGCCCCCGCCTGGAGGGCGAGCGCCGCCCGCCGGGGATCGTCGCGCTCGGCGAGGACCACCGTACGGACGCCCGGATGGGCCGCGCGCACGCCCGCGACCAGCGCGATCCCGTCGGACGGCGGCGCGGGCCCCGGACCCGGCACGGGACCGGAGCCGGGCGCGCGCTGGATCGGCAGGCCGACGGCGGCCACGCCCGCGCCGAGGTCGGCGTCGACGAGCAGCACGTCGAAGCGGCGCCCTTCGGCCGCTGCGCGATCCAGGCAGCGCGAGGCGGCGGGACCGCTGCCCGCCGCGGACACGTCCACGTCGGGCTCGGCCGCGAGCGCGGCTGCCAGAGACTCGGCGAAGATGCGGTGGTCGTCGACCACCAGGACCCGGATACGAACCACAAAACCCCCAAGGGTCGGGGAACGGACGACTACGGGTACGACGCCCGGACCAGGTGGCCCACAAGGAGTCGCGGCCGCCGCCGAGACATCTGTGCAACTACCCCGGACCGGACGCCGTACCCGGCGTGTCTCGACCCCTGAATCAACACCGGCCCCCACCGGTGTCACGCATCAGCGTAGAGCCGCCCGCGCCTCGCGGTTGGCCGAATAGCAGAAGTTTTTCCAGCGATTTTCCCGTGGGTGGGTACGCAACGGCCGCCCGGGTGGCCGGATTTCGCCGGTCAGGCGAATACCGGGGGCGATACGTCGACCGGCGCGTGCCGCGGGCAGTTGCACGGAGGTCGATTCACCCGGCGTACGCACGCCGGGCGCCCGCGCACGGCGCCCGACCACCGCGCCCGCCGCACGCACGCGCGCCCCCCGTACCGCAGTACGAGGGGCGCGGGGCGCGGAGCCGTTCGCGGTCAGCGCCGGCGGCGGGCGAACTCCCAGGCGTCGGTGACGATGCGGGTGAGGTCGGAACGGGTGGGCGTCCAGCCGAGGCGCTCGTGGGCGGCGCGCGCGGAGGCGACGAGGACCGCCGGGTCGCCGGCCCGGCGCGGGGCGACGACCTCCGGGATCTCCCGGCCGGTGACCTTGCGGACGGTCTCGATGACCTCCCGGACCGAGAAGCCGTTGCCGTTGCCGAGGTTGCAGACCAGGTGCTCGCCCGGGGCCGCGACGCGCAGCGCGGACAGGTGGGCCTCCGCGAGGTCGGCGACGTGGATGTAGTCGCGTACGCAGGTGCCGTCGGGGGTCGGGTAGTCGTCGCCGAACACCGAGATCGACTCGCGCTCGCCCAGCGCGACCTGGAGGACCAGCGGGATCAGGTGGGTCTCGGGGTCGTGGCGTTCGCCGAACGCGCCGTACGCGCCGGCCACGTTGAAGTAGCGCAGGGAGACGGCGGCGAGGCCGTGCGCCGCGCACTCCCCCGCGATCATGTGGTCGACGGCCAGCTTCGAGGCGCCGTAGGGGTTGGTGGGGGCGGTGACGGATTCCTCGGTCAGCACGCCGTCGACGGGCTCGCCGTAGGTGGCCGCGGTGGAGGAGAAGACGAGCGTGCCCACGCCGGCCTCCCGCATCGCGGTGAGCAGCGCCAGGGTGCCGCCGACGTTGTTGTCCCAGTACTTGCCGGGGTTGACCACGGACTCGCCGACCTGCGAGGAGGCGGCGAAGTGCAGCACCGCGTCGTAGGAGGGGTCCAGGTGGGCCGCGGCGTCCTGGACGCGCCCGTTGACCAGGCGGGCGCCGGGGGGCACGCCCTCGCCGAAGCCGGTGGACAGGTCGTCGAGGACGGTGACCTCGTGGCCGGCCTGCAGGAGGTGGGCCGCGACGACGCCGCCCACGTAACCGGCGCCGCCTGTGACCAGGTACTTGCTCACTCGCACTCCCACTGTTCGCGGACGCACGCGGACGCGCGTGCACGCACTGGCTTACCGGATGACGCGCCTCCGGGGAAATTCGCGGTCGGGGCGTCTCACACGCCCGAGGGCCGCGCCTGCCGCGGCACGCCGTCGCGCGCCGGCAGACCGTCCCGTGCCGGTACGCCGTCCCGCGCCGGCTCGGCGCTCTGCTCCCGCCCCGGCAGCACCGCCCGTTCCAGCAGCCCCGTACGGGCGGCGAGTGCGGCGGCCTCCAGGCGCGATCCCACGCCCAGCTTCATCAGGACCCGCTGGACGTGCGTACGGGCCGTGCTCGGCGCGATCTCCATCCCGGCGGCGATGAGTCGGGTGTCCTCGCCCTCCGCGACCCGTACCAGCACCTCCACCTCGCGCGGGGTGAGCAGCCGCAGCAGCCGGCTGCCCTCGTCGTCGGGCTGGGCGGAGGGGTTGAGCAGTTCGGCGAAGGCCGCCTGCAGGAGCGGCGGGGAGATGGCCACCTCTCCGCCCCGCGCCTTGGCCAGGGCCCGCTCGACGCCCTCGATGCGCTCGTCCTGGCGTACGTAGCCGCAGGCCCCGGCGGCGAAGGCGGCCGCGATCCCGCGCGGGCTCGGGACGGGTCCCAGGACGACGACGGCGATCTGCGGGCGTTCGCGTCTGATGCGGACGACGGGCTCGAACACCCCCGGTTCGGCGGGGGTCGCGGTGCCGAACAGACAGACCTCGGGGGCCCGGCTGATGACCAGTTCGGCCGCGCCCGCGGCCGGTGCCGCGGCGGCGAGCACCCGGTGCCCGCGCAGTTTCAGGGCCGAGGCGAGCGCCTCGGCCAGCAGCCGGTGCTCGTCGACCACCATGACCCGTACGCCCATCAAGGCTCCCACCCCAGATCCTTCTGACCCGGCAAGCTACACGCTTGTTCGACGGAGCGTGCCCGATACCGCGCGAAAGCCCCCGGAAGGGCTGACCTTCCGGGGGCTTCGTGGCGCGTGTTCGACGGTGCTCCGTCAGCTGGCGGTGAAGGAGATGAAGAGGAACTCCGGATCGCCGTTGTCGGAGTACGGCTTGCGCACGTTGGTGCGCGAGATGAAGAACTTGCCGTTGTGGTAGCGGAACTCCGAGTGGTTCAGGGAGAAGCCGGACTCGGCCCGCTGGCTGGCCTTGTCGGCCGGGTTCTGCATCAGCAGGGTCTGCTTCATCGTCACCGGGTCGATGCTGACGACCTGACCGCCCGCGTTGTAGGGGGCGAGCTTGTGGGCGATGATCTGCGACCCGTCCATGCGCAACGGGTACATGGTGTACCGCTCGCCGGCGTCGGCTCGGTCGGTGGTGGCCTTGCCGGTCTCCAGGTCGAAGGAGACGATCTCGTTGGTGCGGCCGGAGGAGGTCGCGCCCTGGTGCTCGTACGAGGGCAGGTAGACCTTGCCGTTGCCGACGACGATGTTGCGGCACTGCTCGACCTCGGTGGCCGGGCACTCGGGGGCGTAGTTGCCCTCGGACAGGCCGATGCGGGTCTTCAGCTGACCGGCGTCGTCGACGACGAACAGGTCGCTGACGCCGGTGGCGTTCTTGGCGGTCTTGCCGACGTCGGCCGCGACGATGAGCGGCTTGGTGGAGATGATGCTCGCCCACTCGATGCCCGGGGACAGCTTGTAGGAGGACTTCGGGGCGCCGCTGGTCGGGTCGAGGACCTGAGCCAGCAGGCTCTGGTTGGGCGAGCGGCCGCACTTGCGCAGGACGGCGAGGGCCTCGCCGCCCGCGTAGCCCATGTCGTAGCAGCCTTCGCCGTCGACCTTGGGCAGCCACAGGGACTTGCCGTCGGCGAGGTTCCAGGCGGCGCCGCCGCTGGTGCCGGCGGCGGCGACGGTCTGGCCGCTGATGGTGACCTCGGAGAGCCGCACCGGCTTGTCGCCGCCGGTGGCCGACTTCGCGGAGGCGGACCACAGCAGCTTGCCGGTGTTCAGGTCGATGACGCCGACCTGGGTGCACTGGGGGTACTTCTGCTGCTCGGTCGCCGGGCCCTCCTCGAAGAGGATGGCCGACTTGTTGTCGCTGATGTGCTTGGTCGCGCCGCAGACGTTGGCGGGAAGCGGGGTCTCCCACTTCTTGCCGCCGTCGACGAGGTTGTAGCCGACGACCTTGCCGATGTCCGACTTGATGTAGGTGGTGTCGGTCAGCCAGGAGCCGTCCACGGAGATCACTTCGGCCGGCGTCGGGCTCGGCACGTTGACCAGCGTCTTCGACTTGGGGTTCGCCGGGACCTTCTCGGTGCCGGGCGCGCCGGCCGGGGGCTTGTCCCCGTCGGGCGAGCCGCTCGGGCCGCCGTCGGCGGAGGGCCGGTCGGCGCCGGACTCGTCGCCGGAGACGTACCAGAAGCCGGCGCCGACGATCAGGACCATGGACAGCAGGGCCGCGCCGACGATCATCAGCTGGGTGCGCTTGTCACCGCCGCCGCCCGACGTACCGCCGCCGACCGGCGGCACCGGCGGGGCCTGCACCGTGGCCGGCTGCTGCGGGTAGCCGTAGCCGGGCTGGTCCTGCGGGTAGCCGTACGCGGGCTGCGCCGTCGGCTGCGGGACCGTCGGCGGGACGGGCGGCGCGGCCGGCGGCATGGGCGGCTGCGCGGGCGGCGTCGGGGTGGGGCCGCCGAAGCCACCGGCGGGCGGCGCCGGCGGGGGCCCGCCGAAACCGCCGGAGGGCGGCTGGTTCGGGGGCTGCCCGGGGGGCGGCGGGGTGCTCGGGGTACTCATCGGGGGGTGTACTGCCTCTCGGTGGGCGGCGCGGTGGGCGGCTGGGTCGACTCGGTGGACTCGTTCACTTGCCGAAGGCCATGAGGAGCTTCTCGTCCTTGCCGTTGGCGGTCAGATCGGTGACGGACAGGAAGAAGCGCCCGTCCACGTAGGCCCGCCGGGAGAACATGAAGGAGCTCTCGATCTTCGCGGCCGGTCCCGAGGGCAGCTTCAGGAGCGTCTTGGGCGCGCCCCCGGCCGCCGCCAGGGAGACGATCTCGCCGGGTTCGTTGTAGGCGCCCAGGCGGTAGGCGGTCACCTGGCCGTTGCCGGCGCTCAGGTTGAAGATGCTCTTCTTCTCACCGGCCGCGTGGCGCCACTTGACCTTGCCGGAGCCGATGTCGAAGGCGACGACCTCGTTGTTCTTGCCGTTGTCCGTGGTGGTGTTGAGGTAGAGCGTGTCCCCGTCGACGGCGGAGGTGCCGCAGGCCTGGAGGTCCTCGCTGCTGCCCACACCGCAGTTGATCTCGAAGGAGCCCTGGGCGTCCATGCTGGCGCGCTTCTGCCCCGTGTCGGTCAGCGCGAGGACGGCGCGCTTGTTGGCGTCGCGGTCGCGCAGGTCGAGGACGGGCGGGGAGACGGAGTAGACGCCCGCGACGTCGTAGCCCTTGGGCAGCTTGTAGGACCAGGTCTTCTTGCCGGTGACCGGGTCGGCGTCCTGGATCTCGACGGTGCGGTCCGCGTCGGCGCAGTAGGAGAAGCCGAGCATCCGGCCGTTGCCGGCGGCGTACCGGTCCGGGCGGCAGCCCTCCTTGACGTCCTTGCCGGCGAACAGCTTGTCGCCGGTGCTGATCCGGTAGGCGCTGGTGCCGCCCATCCGGTTGAAGGCGACGGTGTCACCGGTGAGGGTGACGTCGGCGTTGATGTCGCCGTCGAAGATGCCTTCCTTCTCCAGCGGCTTCGTCCAGATCTCCTTGCCGGCCTTCAGGTCGACGAGCTTGATCTGGTTGCAGTTGGCGTTGGCGCCCTCGCCGCCGTCCTGGACCATGACGACGGTCCTGCCGTCGGGCGTGATCTGGTCGGTGAAGCCGCAGATCTCCGCCTTGAGGTCGAGCTTCCACTTCTCCTTGGCGTCGGTGACCGCGTAACCGACGATCGATTTGTCGACCGTCTTGATGACGGTGTCGCCGAGCACCCACATGCCCTTGGTCGGGATGCCGGCGCCGGGGCCCTGGAGCGCGGCCGTCTTCAGCCACAGCACCTTGTCCTCGCCGGGCTTGCGGCCGGCGTTGAGGTCGGTCTGCTCGACGGAGCCGTTGCCGCCCTTGCCGTCGCCCTTGTCGACGCTCGCGGAGGCGGACGGCTGCGGGTCGGCGGAGGCCGGACCCTGCGCGACCGGCTTGTCGGAGCCGGAGTCGCCGAACGCGAACCAGGCCCCGGTGCCCAGGACGAGGACGCCCGCGACGGCCGCGGCGATCACGACGGCGGTCTTGCGCCGGCCGGCGCCCGGAGCGCCGGGACCGCCCGGAGCGCCGGGAACCGGCGGACCCGGGGGCATGCCGGGCGGCGTACCGGGAGGCGGGAAGCCGTAGCCGCCCTGCTGCTGGGCCATCGGCACCGTCGGCGGCTGCGGCTGCGCGTACGGGTTGGCGCCCTGCGGCGGGAAGCCGTAACCCTGCTGGGGCGGACCCGGCAGGTGGCCGTAACCGGAAGGCGTGGGCGGCTGGTTCGGCGGCTGGGGCGGCTCGGTCATCAGCGCATACCTTCGGCTTCGGCGTGATCGGAAAGGACACGGGGGTCGAGAAGAACCGAACCTTTCTATCACTGGTGGCCGACATGCGACGGGCCGGTCGCACCCCTGTTCCCAAGGTCGGACCGGCCCGTGACGCGGCCGTTATCACGCCCCCGGGCGTCCTCGCGGACGCTCCGGGGCGCCGGAAATCAGGCCTCCTCGGCCAGTTCCAGCCAGCGCATCTCCAATTCGTCCCGCTCCGCGATGAGTTCGCGCAGCTCCGCGTCGAGCTTGGCGACCTTGTCGTAGTCGGTGGAGTTCTCGGCGATCTGCGCGTGCAGGTTCGACTCCCGGTCCGACATCTTGTTGAGCTGCCGCTCGATCTTCTGGAGCTCCTTCTTCGCGGCGCGCGAGTCGCCCGAGGAGGAGGTCTTCGCGGCGGCCGGGGCGGGCGCCGGGGCGGCCGCCTCGATCATCCGCTGCCGGCGCTCCAGGTACTCGTCGAGACCGCGCGGCAGCATCCGCAGGGTGGCGTCCCCGAGGAGCGCCATCACCGTGTCGGTGGTGCGCTCGATGAAGAACCGGTCGTGGGAGATCACGATCATCGAGCCGGGCCAGCCGTCGAGGAGGTCCTCCAGCTGGGTCAGGGTCTCGATGTCGAGGTCGTTGGTGGGCTCGTCGAGGAACAGGACGTTCGGCTCGTCCATCAGCAGGCGCAGGATCTGCAGCCGGCGCCGCTCGCCGCCGGAGAGGTCGCCGACGGGCGTCCACTGCTTCTCCTTGGTGAAGCCGAACTGCTCGCACAGCTGGCCCGCCGTCATCTCGCGGCCCTTGCCGAGGTCGACCCGGTCGCGGACGCGCTGGACGGCCTCCAGGACGCGCAGCGAGGGGTCGAGTTCGCCGACCTCCTGCGAGAGGTAGGCGAGCCTGACGGTCTTGCCGACGGTGATCTCGCCGGCCGCCGGCTGGGTCTCGCCCTGGGTGCGGGCGGCCTCGGCGAGGGCCCGCAGCAGGGAGGTCTTGCCCGCGCCGTTGACGCCGACGAGACCGACGCGGTCACCGGGGCCCAGGTGCCAGGTGAGGTGCTTGAGGAGGGTCTTGGGCCCGGCCTGGACGGTCACGTCCTCCAGGTCGAAGACCGTCTTGCCCAGGCGGGCGTTGGCGAAGCGCATCAGCTCGGACTTGTCGCGCGGCGGCGGCACGTCGGCGATCAGCTCGTTCGCCGCCTCGATGCGGTAGCGCGGCTTGGAGGTGCGGGCCGGGGCGCCGCGGCGCAGCCAGGCCAGCTCCTTGCGCATCAGGTTCTGCCGCTTGACCTCTTCGGTGGCGGCGATCCGCTCGCGTTCGGCGCGGGCGAAGACGTAGTCGCTGTAGCCGCCCTCGTACTCGAAGACGTCACCCCTCTGGACGTCCCACATACGGGTGCAGACCTGGTCGAGGAACCAGCGGTCGTGGGTGACGCACACCAGGGCCGAGCGACGGGTCTGCAGGTGGCCGGCCAGCCAGGAGATGCCCTCGACGTCGAGGTGGTTGGTGGGCTCGTCGAGGACGAGGAGGTCCTGGTCGGCGATGAGGAGCTTGGCCAGGGCGATGCGGCGGCGCTCGCCACCGGACAGCGGGCCGATGACGGTGTCGAGGCCCTGGCCGAAGCCGGGCAGGTCGAGGCCGCCGAAGAGACCGGTGAGCACGTCACGGATCTTGGAGTTGCCGGCCCACTCGTGGTCGGCCATGTCGCCGATGATCTCGTGGCGGATCGTGGCCCGGGGGTCGAGGGAGTCGTGCTGGGTGAGCACGCCCATGCGCAGGCCGCCGTTCTGGGTGACCCGGCCCGTGTCGGGTTCCTCCAGCTTGGCCAGCATGCGGATCAGGGTGGTCTTGCCGTCGCCGTTGCGGCCGACGACACCGATCCGGTCCCCCTCGGACACGCCGAGGGAGATGCCGTCGAGCAGGGTACGGGTTCCGTACACCTTGCTGACTGCCTCGACATTGACCAGATTGACGGCCATCAGACGCGCTCCAGGGAAGGGGTGTGGATCAGCCCCTCAGCCTAACCCTCCGCGCGGGGCCCCGACCGTTCCACCAGGAGCCGGCCGCCGACCGCCATCGCGATCGCCACCGGCGCGGTGATCGGGAAGGCGATCAGGGTGGCGCTGTGCCCCTCCAGCAGGCCGCCGAGTCCGGTCATGGACAGTCCCAGGACCCCCAGCAGGCACAGGGTCACCCCGACGGCGGCGACGGGACCGCGACCCGACCCGCGACCGGGGGCGGGGGCGGAGGTGCGCCCGTCCCGGTGGACGGGGTTCTCGAAGCGGCGGAAGCAGGCCACCAGCAGCGCGGTCAGGGCGGCGGCGAGCAGGATCCGTACGGGCACCTGCGCCCACCAGCCGGCGGTGGCCGGCTCGGGCAGGGCCAGACCCAGGGCGAGCTGGGCGGCGTACACGCCCAGCATGGCGGTGAGGTGCCACAGGAAGCCGGTCATCGCGACCCCGTTCGCGGCGACGACGCCCCGCCACACCCGCGGCCGCTCCAGCCACGCCCCGGCGGGCCGGGCGAGGAGCTGCACCGCGCCCACGAGCCACACGCCGTGGCACAGCAGGACCAGCGTGGGCGGGGCCATGTTGGAGACCTTCTCCCCCGGCATCCCGACCATGGACAGCGGATACGGGCCGAGGGCGACGAGCGCCACGGCGCCGGCGAGACCGGCGACCGCCAGGAGCGCGGGCCGGCGCAGGCGCCCGTCGGCGCGCAGGAAGCCGAGCTGGTGCACGGCGAGCCACACCAGGGCGAAGTTCAGGAACTCCACGTACGGGACCCCGTAGGCGAACCGCAGGACGTCGACCAGCGCGGCCGCGCCCGCCAGGGCCGCGAAGGCCGCCCAGCCGTGGCGGGCGTGCAGCCTCAGCATCGGCGGCGTGAGGGCGACCATCGCCAGGTAGATCCCGATGAACCACAGCGGTTGGGTGACCATCCGCAGCGCGGCCCCGGCCAGCCGGCCGTCGTCCGCGCCGGCGAGCTGCACGAGGAGCGCGCCGGCCGTCCAGACGAGGACGAAGACCAGCGTGGGCCCCAGCAGTCGGCGCAGCCGCGCCCGCAGGAAGGCGGCGTAGACGGGCCGGCCCTCGGCGCGACGCTCCGTCGAGCGGTACGACAGGGCGTGCGAGAACCCGCCGACGAAGAAGAACACCGGCATGACCTGCAGCCCCCAGGTGAGGACCTGGAGCGGCGGGACGAGCGCGAGCAGGTTCCCTATGCCGTCGGCGCCGACCGCGGCCATCAGCCAGTGACCGAGCACGACCGTGGCGAGGGAGAGGACCCGCAGCAGGTCGACGTAGCGGTCCCGGGAGGCGGGCGTGGCCGCGGCCATGGCGCGTGCGCTGACTGTCATGGCGCCACGATCGCCCCGGGCGCCCTCCCGCCGACAGGGCGCTCGTACTCATTTCCGCCTGGGTACCCCTCAGGCCAGGACGGTCGCCCCCGGGGCGGGCGAGGACGTGACGCGGGTGGCCCGGCAGGTGCCGGAGGCCTCCAACGCCGCCGCGACCTTCGCCGCGGACTCGGCGTCGCGCACCAGGAACGCCGTCGTGGGCCCGGAACCGGACACCAGCGCGGCCAGCGCGCCCTCGGCCGTGCCCGCGGCCAGCGTGTCGGCGAGCCGCGGGCGCAGCGAGACGGCGGCCGGCTGAAGGTCGTTGGCCAGGGTGGCGGCGAGGGCGTCCGGGTCGCCGGAGGCCAGGGCCGCCAGCAGCGCCGGGGAGGCCTCGGGGGCGGGGACGGCGGTGCCTTCGGTCAGCCGGTCGAACTCGCGGAACACGGCCGGGGTGGACAGCCCGCCGTCGGCGACCGCGAACACCCAGTGGAAGGTGCCCGCCTCGACGGGGGTGAGGACCTCGCCGCGCCCGGTGCCCAGCGCGGCCCCGCCGACGAGGCTGAACGGCACGTCGCTGCCGAGTTCCGCGCAGATGTCGAGGAGCTCGGCGCGGGGGGTGTCGAGGCCCCACAGCGCGTCGCAGGCCAGCAGGGCGGCGGCGCCGTCCGCGCTGCCGCCGGCCATGCCGCCGGCGACGGGGATGTTCTTGGCGATGTGCAGGTGCACGTCCGGGGCCAGCCCGTGGCGGGCGGCCAGCAGCTCGGCGGCCCGCGCGGCCAGGTTCGTACGGTCCAGGGGGACCTGGTCGGCGTCGGGGCCGGCGCAGGTGACCGTCAGCGCGTCGGCGGGCGTGGCGGTGACCTCGTCGAAGAGGGAGACGGCCAGGAAGACGTTGGCGAGGTCGTGGAAGCCGTCGGGGCGGGCGGCGCCCACGGCGAGCTGGACGTTGACCTTCGCGGGGACGCGTACGGTCACGCCTCGGGGGGCGTCGGCGTTCACGGCCTCGGCGTTCACGCCGCGGGGGGCGTCGGCGCGGTCGCTCACAGCGCGGGCCTCTCCGCCGCCGGCTTGTGCTCGGCGATCGCCGCGAACTCCTCCACCGTCAGGGACTCCCCGCGGGCCTGCGGCGAGATCCCGGCGGCGACGAGCGCCTCCTCGGCGCCCGCGGCCGAACCGGCCCAGCCGGCCAGCGCGGCGCGCAGGGTCTTGCGGCGCTGCGCGAAGGCGGCGTCGACGACGGCGAAGACCTCGGCCTTGGAGGCGGTGGTCTTGATCGGCTCCGTCCGGCGCACCAGCGAGACCAGGCCGGAGTCGACGTTGGGGGCGGGCCAGAACACCTTGCGGCCGATGGCCCCGGCGCGCTTGACGTGCGCGTACCAGTTGGCCTTGACGGAGGGGACGCCGTAGACCTTGTTGCCCGGTTCGGCGGCGAGCCGGTCGGCGACCTCGGACTGCACCATGACGAGGGTCCGCTCGATGCTCGGGAAGCGGTCGAGCATGGTCAGCAGCACGGGCACGGCCACGTTGTACGGCAGGTTCGCGACGAGCGCGGTCGGCGCGGGGCCGGGCAGCTCGGTCACCAGCATCGCGTCGGAGTGCACGAGCGCGAAGCGGTCCGCGCGCTCGGGCATGCGCGCCGCGATGGTGGCGGGCAGCGCGGCGGCGAGGATGTCGTCGATCTCCACGGCGACCACCCGGTCGGCGGCCTCCAGCAGGGCGAGCGTCAGCGAACCGAGGCCCGGTCCGACCTCGACGACCACGTCGTCCGGCCGCACCCCGGCGGTGCGCACGATCCGGCGGACCGTGTTGGCGTCGATGACGAAGTTCTGGCCCTTCTGCTTCGTCGGCCGTACGCCGAGGACCTCGGCCAGTTCCCGGATGTCGGCCGGCCCGAGGAGGGCCTCGAAGGCGCTCTCCCCGCCCTGCCCGGACGGCTCGGCCGAGCCGGTCGGGCCGGTCTGGCCGGACGTCTCGTCGGACGGCTGTGCTGACTGCTGCTCTGCGGTGCTCACCGGTAAAGCCTACGGCCGCAGTGGGGCCACGGACTCGCCCCCCGCTGCACGTACAGCTTCTTCGCCCGGTACGTCTGCTCGCTGCCCGACGCGTCCTGCGGGCGGCCGTCGCCGCCGAGGGACCTCCAGGTCGCGACGTCGAACTGGTAGAGGCCGCCGTAGGTGCCCGACGGATCGGTGGCCGAGGCCCGGCCGCCGGACTCGCACTGGGCGAGCGCGGCCCAGTCGAGCCCGTCGGCGCCGGCGACGGAGGTGGGGAGCTGCTTCGTGCCCACCCTGACGAGCTGGTGCACGGGCTCGCGCACGACCTCCTCGGCGACCTTGCGCGGCTGCTGGCGCACCCCGTTGACGGTGCGCAGGCTGTACGTGACGCGGCGCGCCCCGGGTCGTCCGGCGCGTTCGACGACCTCGGTGCCGGCGAAGACCGTGTCGTCCTCGACGCGTTCGGTCGTGTACGGGATGCGTTCCTCGCGGACCTCGCGGGCGCCGGTGATGCGCAGGACGGTGACGGTCTGGCCGTCGCGGGGGAAGGAGTCCGGGGCGACGGAGGTGGTGTCCTCGCCGTGGAGGCTGATGCCGGCCTGGTCGAGGGCCTCGCGGACGGTGGCGGCGTTGGTGCGGATGGTGCGTTCGCGGCCGTCGGCCATGAAGGTGACGCCGCGTTCGGTGCGGACGCTGAGGTCGATCCCGGAGCGCGGCACGGGCGCGGTGCGCGGGGCGGACAGGAAGGCGCCCTCGACGCGTACGCCGAGCTGGCGCAGGGCGCCGTCGACGGTGCGGGCGGTGGTCCACACCTGGCGGGAGGTGCCGTCGAGGGTCAGGCGCAGGGGGCGGCCGTAGCGGACGACGATCTCCTCGCCGTCGTCGAGGTCGGAGCCGCGGGCGGGGGCGACGAGGTCGTGGGGGCCGACGCCGAGGCCTTCGGAGGCGAGGAGTTCGTCGACGCTGCCGGCGAAGGTGTGCAGGGTGCGCGGAACCCCGTCGACGGAGAGGCGTACGGCCTTGTCGGCGGCGACGAAGGCGCTGGTGCCGCCCGCGAGGAAGGCGACGACGAGGGCCTGGGGGACGAGGCGTCGCCAGTTGTCGCCGGCTCCGGCGCCGGGGGGACGGCCGGTGCGGGTGCGGCCGGCCCGCTTGCGCCGGCCGCCGGAGCGGGGGCCGGGAACGGTACCGGCCGCGGGGGTGGGGGCGGGGGGTGCGGCGGGGTCCCGGTCGGTGGTCGCGTCGGGCGGGCCGAGGGTGGGGCGCGGGGCGCGGCGCCGGCCGGAGGGGCGGCGTACGTCGGCCTGCCCGTCGCCGGCCGCGTGCGCGGCCTCGGCCTCGGCGGCGGTGGCGGCGGCGGTTGTGGGGGGCGGCGTCGGGGCCGGGGCGGCTCGGCGGCGGCGGGGCGCGGGTTCCGGGGCCTTGCGGCGGCGGGCGGCACGGCCCTCGCCGCGGGGCGCCGGCACGGCGGACTCGGCGGGGGCGGGGTCCGGGTCGGCCGGGTCGGGGTCGGGGTGGAACCCGGAGTCGAGGCCGGCGTCGAAGGCGGGGTCGAGGCCGGAGTCGAAGGCCGGGTCGAAGGCGGAGTCGAGGCCGGGGTCGAAGGCGGGCGCGTCCGGGGTCAGGAGCGGGCCGGGCCGGCCCCCGTCGCCGGAGCGGGGGCCGTACTCCCCGTCGGGGTGGGGCAGGGGGCCGGGGTCCGGTGCGGTCCCCGGCCAGGAGGCACGGCGGTGACTGCCCTGGGTTTCGCTCACGTCGCTCGCTCCACTGGTCCGGCCCCGGCGGGTTGGGGCACGGCACCCTAGCGGGAGCGACCGTCACGCGCCAAAGCCGTTCGACTACCCAGCGTGTCGGACGAACGGGCGTGTCAGTAGTCGAAAGCGCGCGCCGTGTTGGCCGCGAGGGCCGTCGCCATGGCGTCCTCGTCGATCCCGCGGACCGCGGCCATCGCCCGGACCGTCAGCGGGATGAGGTACGGCGCGTTGGGCCGACCGCGGTACGGCGCGGGGGTGAGGTAGGGGGCGTCGGTCTCCACCAGGACGCGGTCCAGCGGGGACACCGCGAGGGCCTCGCGCAGGGCGCCCGCGTTCTTGAAGGTGACGGTGCCGGCGAAGGACAGGTAGTAGCCGGCGGCGGCGCACTCCCGAGCCATCTCCGCGTCCCCGGAGTAGCAGTGGAAGATCGTCCGCTCGGGGGCCCCCTCCTCGCGCAGGACGCGCAGCACGTCGGCGTGAGCGTCGCGGTCGTGGATGACGAGCGCCTTGCCCCGGCGCTTGGCGATCTCGATGTGCGCCCGGAAGGAACGCTCCTGCGCGGCCATGCCCTCGGGACCGGTGCGGAAGTGGTCCAGGCCGGTCTCGCCGACCGCCTTCACGTGGTCGAGGGTCGCCAGCGCCTCGATCTCGGCCAGGGCCTCGTCCAGGGCCGCCTGGCCGCCGCCGGGTCGGGCGCCCTGCCGCGACCAGCCGTCGGGGTCGCCGTGGACGATCCGGGGGGCCTCGTTCGGGTGGAGGGCCACCGCCGCGTGGACGTTGTCCCAGGCGGCGGCCGTCTCGGCGGCCCATCGCGAGCCCTTCACGTCGCAGCCCACCTGGACCACGGTGGTCACGCCCACGGAGGCGGCCTTCGCGAGGCCCTCCTCGACGGTGCCGGCCTGCATGTCGAGGTGGGTGTGCGAGTCCGCGACCGGCACGCGCAACGGCTCGGGGAGCGGCGGCGGGGTGTCCTTGGAAGCCTTCGAGGAGGAGGCGGGGGCGCCGGCGGAACCGGAGGGAGAAGGGGAGGAGGAAGGGCTGGGGCTCATACGGCCGATCTTATGACCGGCCGCACGAGCCCGTCGGGGCCGAGGATCCGCACGGCACCCCGTACGCCGTACGTCGTGCACCGTACGTCGTACACCGCACGGAGAGGGTCGGCGGGACTACCCGCGGCGCAGGAATCCCAGCAGGCGGGCGAAGGGTCCGCGGCGCTCCTGGGAGGCGTCGACGGCCACCGGCCCGGGGGAGTCGTGCTGCGGCCGGGCCTTCGGCGGCTTGTGCGCCTTGGGCGTGCGGGGCTCGGAGGCGCCCGCCGGCACCGGACCGGCTATCCCGGGGGCAACGCGGTGGTGGTAGAGCCGGTCGAGGGTGCCGAGCACCGAGGAGACCTGTCCCTCGCGCATGATCCGCACGACGTGGCCGCCGCAGTTCATGCAGGTCGGGTTGGAGAGCGGCGACGGGACCCGCTCGCCGTCGGCGGTGTACACGATGAACGCCTCGCCCCGCGCGTCGACGTGGTGCTCGATCTCGTAGCCCTGCTCCCACGCGTAGCCGCACTTCATGCAGGCGAAGGAGTAGGCCTCGTGCACGGTCGGCACGGCGCCCGCGGCCGGCGCGGGAGTCGTGGCGGGCGCGACGGCGGGCGCGGGAACGGGTACGGACGCGGGTACCGGGGTCTCTGCGATCTCACTCATGCCAGCTCCTCTTGTTCCACTGGTGCCACTGCCAGTGGACGCCTCTTCGGGCGGGAGCGCATCAGGCCCTGTCTACTGTTGGACGGTCTTTGGGTGACTCATTCCCAAAACGCCCGGTGCGCGGTCTGAGCTTTGCCATTCAGGTTAGCTCTTTACCGACTTACGGCACCTTTTGTGCCGCGTTCTTTGCCGCCACGACCGCGTCGAAGACCTCGCGCTTGGGTAGGCCGACCTCGGCCGCGACGGCGGCGATCGCCTCCTTGCGCCGCTCGCCCGCCTCCTCGCGTACCCGTACGCGGCGCACGAGTTCCTCCGCGTCCACA
This sequence comes from Streptomyces sp. NPDC048606, assembly GCF_040650855.1. Classification (NCBI taxonomy): domain Bacteria; kingdom Bacillati; phylum Actinomycetota; class Actinomycetes; order Kitasatosporales; family Streptomycetaceae; genus Streptomyces; species Streptomyces sp. NPDC048606. Next base: position 151,160 of record NZ_JBEZIB010000009.1, read on the forward strand.
TCGCCGGGGACCGCCGCGGGCGCCCCCTCGACGACGATGGTGATCTCCCCGCGCACGCCCTCGGCGGCCCACTGCGCGAGCGCGCCGAGCCCGCCGCGCTTGACCTCCTCGTAGGTCTTGGTCAGCTCCCGGCACACGGCCGCCCGCCGGTCCGCGCCGAACACCTCGGCCATGGCGGCCAGGGTGTCGTCGAGCCGGTGCGGGGCCTCGAAGTAGACGAGGGTGCGCCGCTCGTCGGCCACCTCGCGGAGCCGGCCGAGGCGCTCGCCCGCCTTGCGCGGCAGGAAGCCCTCGAAGCAGAAGCGGTCCACGGGCAGCCCGGACAGGGCGAGCGCGGTCAGCACGGCGGAGGGCCCGGGGACGGCGGTGACCCGGATGTCCTTCTCGACGGCGGCGGCGACGAGCCGGTAGCCGGGGTCGGAGACCGAGGGCATCCCGGCGTCGGTCACCAGCAGCACCCGCTTGCCGGCCTCCAGGGCCTCCACCAGCTCCGGGGTGCGGGCGGACTCGTTGCCCTCGAAGTACGACAGGACACGCCCGGTCGTGTACACGCTGAGGCCCTGCGTCAGGCGGCGCAGCCGTCGGGTGTCCTCGGCGGCGATCACGTCGGCGCGTTCCAGCTCGGCGCCCAGGCGCGGCGGCGCGTCGGCGAGGTCGCCGATCGGGGTCCCGGCGAGGACGAGCACGCCGGATCCGTCGGACCCGCCGGCGCCGGACGGGGTGGAGGGGGACGCTTCGGTGCGGCGCGGCTGCTCATCTGTCACCGGTGCATTGTCTCATCGGCGCCCGCACCGCCCCCGGGCGCCGCCGGGGCCCCTCCGCGAGCCCGCGCGGCGGCGACCGGCGCGCACGGGCCGGGCACGCGGGGCGCACGAGGTGCATGGGGTGCATGGGGTGTGCGGGGCACCGGAAAGCGGTACCGCGACGTCCGCCCCGCCCGGGAAGGGACGGGAAAGGGACGGGAAGGGACCGGAACCGCCGGAATTGCGCGGGAACACGGCCGGCGCCCGCACCCCATGGAGGCTGGGGTTCCCACAGGCGGGTTCCCTACGATGACCCGGTGACCAGTACCGCGCCGCCGCCGCCCAGCCCCGCGGGGGCCCCGCCCGTCCCCCCCGGCGGGCGCGACCTCGACCCCGAGAGCCCCGGATGGCTGCGCCGCCTGCGCGGCTTCGGCTACGTGCCGCCGGCGCCGGGGGTGGACGTCCGCACCCGCCTCGTGCCCCCGTACGCCCGCCCCTCCGCTTCGCTGTGGACGGCGCTCGGCGTCCCGCGCGGGAGCCGGGAGTCCTGGGAGCGCGTCATGGCCTGGGCGGGGCCGCTGCTGATCACGCTGGTCGCCGGGGTCCTGCGGTTCACCCATCTGGGCAGCCCGAAGGCGGTGATATTCGACGAGACGTACTACGCCAAGGACGCGTGGGCCACGGTCAAGCAGGGCTACGAGGCCAGTTGGCCCAAGGATGTCGACAAGTCGATCCTCGCCGACCCGAACTCGGTGACCCTGCCCCTCGATCCGGGCTACGTCGTCCACCCGCCCGTCGGCAAATGGGTGATCGGCCTCGGGGAATGGATGTTCGGCCTCACCCCCTTCGGCTGGCGGTTCATGACGGCGGTGCTCGGCACCCTGTCCGTCCTGCTGCTGTGCCGGATCGGCCGGCGCCTGTTCCGCTCGACCTTCCTCGGCTGCCTCGCCGGCGCCCTGCTGGCCGTCGACGGCCTCCACCTGGTCATGAGCCGCACCGCGCTCCTCGACCTGGTCCTGATGTTCTTCGTGCTCGCCGCGTTCGGGGCGCTGGTCGTGGACCGGGACAGGGCGAGGGCCAGACTCGCCGCGGCGCTGCCGCTCGACGAGGACGGCCGCGCACGCCCCGACCCCCACATCGCCCGGACGCTGAAGCTGGGGTGGCGCCCGTACCGGATCCTGGCCGGCGTCTGCCTCGGCCTGGCCTTCGGCACCAAATGGAACGGCCTCGTCGTCCTCGCGTTCTTCGGGATCCTCACCGTCCTGTGGGACGCCGCCGCGCGCCGCACCGCAGGCGCGGGCGCCCCGTACGCGGCGATGCTGCGCCGCGACGCGCTGCCCGCCTTCCTCTCGACGGTCCCGGTGGCGATCGCCGTCTACCTGGCCTCGTGGCTCGGCTGGATCCTCTCCCCCGACAACGGCAAGGGCGGCTACTTCCGCGACTGGGCCGCCAAGTACGACCAGAACAGCGCGCTGTCCTTCCTCCCCGAGTGGCTGCGCAGCCTGTGGCACTACGAGACGGAGGTCTACAAGTTCCACGTGGGCCTGACCTCCGGCCACACGTACGAGTCGAACCCGTGGAGCTGGCTGGTCCTGGGCCGGCCCGTCTCCTACTTCTACGAGTCCCCCGCCCCCGGCACCGACGGCTGCCCCGCCGGCGAGGCCGGCAAGTGCGCCCGCGAGGTGCTGGCGCTCGGCACGCCGCTGCTGTGGTGGGCGGGCTGCTTCGCGCTGCTGTACGTCCTGTGGCGGTGGTTCTTCCGCCGCGACTGGCGGGCGGGCGCCATCGCGTGCGCGCTGGCCGCGGGTCTGCTGCCCTGGTTCAACTACCAGGAACGGACGATCTTCTACTTCTACGCGGTGGTCTTCGTCCCGTACCTGTGTCTGGCCGTGGCCATGATGATCGGCGCCCTGCTGGGCCCGGCCGGCTCGTCGGAGCGGCGCCGGGCGGTCGGCGCGATCGGCGCCGGCGTCCTGGTGCTGCTCATCGTCTGGAACTTCATCTACTTCTGGCCGATCTACACGGGCCAGACCCTGCCGATGGACTCCTGGCGGGCCCGCATGTGGTTCGACACCTGGATCTGACGAGCGCCCGGAGGGAGCGCCCGGAGAAGGGCGGCCGAGACGACGGCCCGGCACCGCGCGGTGTCGGGCCGTCGCGCGTTTCGCGCCGCCTCGCGCGGCTCCGTCGCGGGAATCCCTTCGGGGCGGCCGGGGTTGGGCACTTGGAACGGAGCCGTCGCACAGCGTAGGGTCCGGGCTACGGGGAAGTTTGAACATGTTCAGGGGGATGGGATGAACGGGGCGGCCAAGGGTGCCATCATCGGCGGGGTGTTCCTCGCCATGGTCGGCGGTGCCGGGTACGGCGTGTACGCGCTCGTCGGGGACGAGACCGGCGGGAGCGACGGCGCCGCCGGCACCCGCTCGGCCTCCGCGCCCGGGAAGACCGGGCCCGTCACCGAGAAGGAGGCGACCGAGGCCGCCCGGGCCTTCCTCGCCGCCTGGGCGGCGGGCGACGACGGCGCGGCGGCCGACCTGACGAACAACGCCGAGGCCGCCCGCACCGCGGTCGCCGACTACCGCGCCAAGGCCTACGTCTCCAAGGCCGTCATCACCCCCGGCGCCCCGGACGGCACCGCCGTCCCCTTCAAGGTCGAGGCCGAGGTCACCTACGAGGGCACCACCAAGCCCCTCGTCTACGACTCGCGCCTGACCGTCGTACGCGGCGTCAGCACCGGCAAGGCGCTCGTCGACTGGCAGCCGTCGATCGTCCACCCGGACCTGCGGGCGGGCGAGAGGCTGCGCGCCGGCGTCCCGACGAGCCCGCCCGTCAAGGCCGTCGACCGCGACGGCCGGGAGCTGACGGCCGAGCTGTACCCCTCGCTGCGGCCCGTACTGGACGCGCTGCGCAAGACCTACGGGCAGAAGACGGGCGGCACCCCCGGCGTCGAGCTGTGGATCGAACCGGCCGCCGCGACCGCGTCCACGACCGCACCCGCGGAGGGCGCCGGCCGGGACGCCGCCAAGCGGACCCTGTTGACGCTGGTGCAGGGCAAGCCCGGAGAGATCCGCACGGTGCTCGACGCCGACGTGCAGGCGGCGGCGGAGAAGGCGGTGGCCGCGTACGCGGAGGCCTCCGTCGTCGCCGTCCAGCCGAGCACCGGCGACATCCTGGCGGTGGCCAACCACCGCCGCGACGGTTTCAACGCCGCGATGCAGGGCCGGCGCGCCCCCGGCTCCACGATGAAGATCGTGACGGCGGCGATGCTGCTCGACAAGGGGCTGGTGGCGGCGGACAGGACGGCCGCGTGCCCGCCCTCCGTCTCCTGGGACGGCAAGGCCTTCCGCAACCAGGGCGGCTTCAGCCTCGACGGGAAGCCCTTCTCCACCAGCTTCGCCCGCTCCTGCAACACCGCCTTCATCGGCCTGATCGACGAGGTGAAGGACAACGCCGCGCTGCCGCGCGAGGCCAAGGAGGTCTTCGGTATCGGGCTGGACTGGAAGACCGGCGTGCCCTCGCAGGACGGTTCGGTGCCCGAGACCTCGGGCACCGCCGCGGCGGCCGAGTACATCGGGCAGGGGCCGATCCTGATGAACCCGCTGAACGTCGCGTCCATCACGGCCACGGCGCGCACCGGGGTGTTCCGTCAGCCGGTGCTCGTGAAGGCCTCGTTGGACGACCGCCCGCTCGCGCGCGCTCCGCGGAGCCTGCGGCCGGGCGTGTCGGCGCAGCTGACCCAGATGATGCGGCAGGCCGCCATGACCGGAGGTACCGCGGCCGGGGCGATGGCGGCGGTCCCCGGCTCCGACAAGGGCGCGAAGACGGGTTCGGCGGAGGTGGACGGCGCGGCGAGCCCGGACAGCTGGTTCACCGCCTTCAGCGGTGACGTGGCGGCGGCCGCGATGGTCGAGGGCGGCGGGCACGGCGCCGACACGGCGGGCCGGATCGTCGCCGGCGTCCTGTCCGGCTCCTGACCGGGGCGACGCGGCGCCGGGCCGACGCCACCGGGCCGGCCCGGCGCCGCCCGGGCCGGGCCGGTGCCCCGTCGGCCGCACCCGGCCCGTCCCGGCCCGCGAAACCGGCTCGCGCGGGCGCCCTCGGCGGCGCTAGCGTCCCCGCATGACGACGTCCTCCCCCGCCCCGCATCCCCTCTTCGCCCGTGCGCTCGCCGACCTCGGCCTCGACGCCCTCGACGTGCGGACCTTCCCCGAGGGGACCCGTACCGCCGCCGACGCGGCGTCCGCCATCGGCTGCGAGCTGAGCCAGATCGTGAAGTCGCTGATCTTCGCCGCCGACGGGGTCCCGGTGCTGGTGCTCATGGACGGCTCCTCCCGCGTGGACGTGGAGGCCGTCCGCCGTGAGCTCGGGGCCGAACGGGTGACCCGCGCCGACGCCGCGCTCGTCCGCGAGACGACGGGCTACGCCATCGGCGGGGTTCCGCCCTTCGGCCACCGCACCCGCACCCGGGTGGTCGCCGACCGCGCCCTGCTGACGCACGAGGTGGTCTGGGCGGCGGCCGGCACCCCGCACACGGTGTTCCCCATGGCCCCGGCGGAGCTCATCGACCACGCGGGCGCGGCGCTGGCCGACGTACGGGAACCCTCCGCGCGACCGTGACACGTACGCCGTACGCCGTACGCCGTACGGCATGGTGGGCCGGACGTGAGCCGTCGGCCGTGACGAGCGGGCGGCGAAGGCGCCTCAGCGCGCCTGCGCCAGGCTCGCCCGAAGCGCGCGGACCAGGGCCTGGGCGCGCGGGTCCGCCGTGACGGACTTGGCCAGGGCGTTGGTGACGTAGCCGAAGCCGACGCCCGCCTCCGGGTCCGCGAACGCCAGCGAGCCGCCCCGCCCCGGGTGCCCGAACGAGGCCGGGGACAGCAGGGGCGACGCCGGTCCGTGCAGCATCCAGCCGGGACCGAAGCGGGTGTTGACGACGAGCACCCGGTCGGGGCCGGCCGCGAGCTCCCGGCCCGCGAGCGCGGTGGTCGCCGGGGTGAAGACGCGGCCGCCGTCCTCGACGACCCCGATCGTGGCGGCGTAGAAGCGGGCCAGGGAGCGTGCCGTGCCGATGGCGGCGGAGGCGGGGAGTTCGGCGGCCCGGTAGGCGGGGTCGTTCTCGTCGGGCTGCGGGTCGATGGCGGCGAAGGCGCGGCGGGTGAGGGAGTCGGGGTCGGCGTACGCCTCCGAAACGTTTCTCTTCGGCCTGATCTTCAGCGAGCCCGCGCTCTGCGGCGGTTCCACGGGCGCCACCCGGCCCACCCGGTGCGCCTCGGTGTCGGGCAGGCCGATCCACAGGTCCAAGCCCAGCGGCTCGGCGATCTCCTCCGCGAGGAAGTTGCCCAGGGTGCGACCGGTCACCCGCAGCACCAGCTCGGACAGCAGCCAGCTGAAGGTCTGCGCGTGGTAGCCGTGCGCGGTGCCGGGCTCCCAGAAGGCCCGCTGCGCGGCGATGGCGCGCGGCCCGGTGGTCCCGTCGGCCGCCTCGCCGGCGCTCAGGGGCTGGTCCAGGGCGGGGACGCCGGCCTGGTGCGCGAGGAGGTGGCGGACCAGGGCCCGGTCCTTGCCGCCGGCCTTGAACTCGGGCCAGTACGAGCCGACGGGCGCGTCGAGGTCCAGCAGTCCGCGCTGCTGGAGCAGCAGCGGGACGGCGGCCGCGACGCCCTTGCCGGCGGAGCGGACGATCTGCGCGGTGTCCTCGGTCCAGGGGTCGCTCGCGGCGTCGCCGTCGGCGTCCTTGGCGCCGGCCCACAGGTCGACGACCTTGCGGCCGTCGCGGTACACGGCGACGGCCGCGCCCCGGTCGCCGAGCACCTCGAAGTTGCGTACGAAAGCGTCCTTGACCGGCTCGAAGCCTTCGGCCACCACACCCTGGATGTTCACGAGCAGCCCAACAACGCGCGGCCTGCGCTTATGCCGCGCCGGCCGCGGCGGTGGCCCCCGTCACGGCCCCGCCCTGCGTCACGGCCCCGCTGCCCGTCACGGCCCCGCCCGCCGGCGGGGCGGGCACCGAGCGCGGGTCGAAGCCGAAGGGCAGCTCCAGGCGGTGCGCTCCCATCAGCTCCTCGTCGCAGAGCAGGTCCCGGGTGGGGCCGTCGGCCGCGATGACGCCCTCGCTGAGGATCACCGCGCGCGGGCACAGCTCCAGGGCGTAGGGCAGGTCGTGCGTGACCATCAGGACGGTGACGTCCAGGGAGCGCAGGATGTCGGCGAGCTCGCGCCGCGAGGCCGGGTCCAGGTTGGAGGAGGGTTCGTCGAGGACGAGGATCTCGGGGCGCATCGCCAGTACGGTCGCCACGGCCACCCGGCGGCGCTGGCCGAAGGAGAGGTGGTGCGGCGGCCGGTCGGCCCAGGCGGTCATGCCCACTTGGTCGAGGGCCTCGCGTACGCGGGTCTCCAGCTCGGCGCCGCGCAGGCCGGCGGCGGCCGGGCCGAAGGCGACGTCCTCCCGGACGGTGGGCATGAACAGTTGGTCATCGGGGTCCTGGAAGACGATGCCGACGCGGCGGCGGATCTCGGCGAGGTTGCGCTTCTCGACGGGCAGGCCGGCGACGGTGACGGTGCCGACCCCGCCGCCGAGGATGCCGTTGAGGTGCAGGACGAGGGTGGTCTTGCCGGCGCCGTTGGGGCCGAGGAGGGCGACGCGTTCGCCGTGGCCGACGGTGAGGTCGACGCCGAAGAGGGCCTGGTGGCCGTCGGGGTAGGCGTAGGCGACGCCGGACACCTCCAGGGAGGGGGCGGCGGTGGGGGCGGCGGAGGCGGCGGTGGGGGCGGCGGAGGCGGCGGGGGTCGTCACAGCGTCCATCCCATCAGACAGACGGCGAGGGCCGTCACCGGGAGTGCGGCCGCGTACGCCCACTGGGCGCGGGTGGCCGTCACTTCGTCGATCACCGGCATGGAGCCGGCGTAGCCGCGGCTGACCATCGCGAGGTAGACCCGCTCGCCGCGCTCGTAGGAGCGGATGAACAGGGCTCCGGCGGTCTTGGCCAGGACGCCCCAGTGGCGGATGCCGCGCGCCTCGAAGCCGCGCGAGCGGCGGGCGATGGACATGCGGCGCAGCTCGCCGGTGATCACGTCGCCGTAGCGGATCATGAAGGAGGCGATCTGGACGAGCAGGGGCGGCAGCTTCAGGCGCTGGAGGCCCAGCAGCAGGGCGCGCAGTTCGGTGGTGGAGGCCAGCAGGACGGAGGCGGCGACGCCGAGGGTGCCCTTGGCCAGGACGTTCCAGGCGCCCCACAGTCCGGAGACGCTGAGGGACATGCCGAGTACGTCGACCCGTTCGCCTTCGGCCACGAAGGGCATGAGCACGGCGAAGGCGACGAACGGGACCTCGATCAGCAGCCGGCGCAGCAGGAGGCCGGCGGGGACGCGGGCCGCAGCGGCGACGGCGGCGATGAGGGCGGCGTAGAGGCCGAAGGCCCACATCGCCTCGCGCGGGGTGGAGACGACGACGAGGACGAAGGCGAAGGTCGCGGCGATCTTGCAGTGAGGCGGCAGCTCGTGCACGGGCGAGTGTCCGTGCCGGTAGAGCCGGTGTGCGTGGCCCGCTCCCATGTCAGTGGGGGGCGGGCACGTTCGTGGCGGAGGTGGCCTGGTCGTCCGCGCGGCGGCGGCGCACGGTCCAGAAGATCCCGGTGCCGACGGCGACGGTGGCGCCCACGCCGATGACGCCGGCGAGGCCGCCGGACAGGCGGGCGTCCTCGACGTCCTTGACGCTGTAGTCGGCGAGCGGGGAGTCGGCGGCGGCGTGCTCCTCGACCTTCTGGTCGATGCCCTTGTCGGCGGCGACCTTCTCCAGGCCGTCGGGGTTGGCGGAGGCGTAGAAGGAGACGAAGCCGGCGAGGACGAGGGCGGTGACGAGGCCGGTGATCCACACGGGGCGGGTGGAGCGGGCGGCGGCGGGCACGGCCGCCGGGGCGGCGGCGGGGGCGTCGACGAGTTCGCCGCCGACGCGCAGCTTCAGGGGGGTGGCCAGGCCGCGTGCGGCGTGGACGAGGTCGGGGCGTACGGCGATGACGGCGCCGACGGTGGCGGCGGTGATGAGCGCCTCGCCGATGCCGATGAGGACGTGGACGCCGACCATGGCGGTGAGGACCTTGCCGAGGGGTACGTCGGTGGTGCCGCCGATCGCGTAGACGGCGGTGAAGGCGGCGGCCGCGGCGGGCACGGAGAGCAGGGCGCCGACGAAGGCGGCGACGGTGACCGTGCGGCGGCCGGCCGGGAGCACCTTGAGGAGGCCGCGGAAGACGCCGTAGGCGACGAGGACGGTGACGACGCCCATGACGGTGATGTTGACGCCGAGGGCGGTCAGGCCGCCGTCGGCGAAGAGGATGCCCTGCATGAGCAGGACGACGGAGACGCACAGCACGCCGGTGTAGGGGCCGACGAGTATCGCGGCCAGGGCCCCTCCGAGGAGGTGGCCGCTGGTGCCGGCGGCGACGGGGAAGTTCAGCATCTGCACGGCGAAGATGAAGGCGGCGACGAGTCCGGCCAGAGGTGCGGTGCGTTCGTCGAGCTCACGGCGTGCGCCGCGCAGGCTGACGGCGACGGCTCCGGCGGCCACCACTCCGGCGGCCACCGAGACGGGCGCGTTGATGAATCCGTCGGGCACATGCATGGAGGGCTCCGCTTCTCACACAGTCTTTAACCGTTCAAGAATAGTGCTCAGTTGCAAACCGTTGGCAAGAGCGCCCGCATCACAAATAGGAACGCGCGGTTTCGTCGGAATGTGCGAGGCTGGACGGACAAACGGACTCAATTGTTCCGATTTCGAGGAGTCGTTCCGATGTCAGCGACCGCCGAGAATCCACCGTCCACGGCGACCCCCTCCGCCGTCGAAGTGCGGGTACGCGCCCGTGTGATCACCGACGACCCCCTCTACCGGGCCATTCCGGTGGCCCTGCGCTTCACGCCCGAGGAACCGTTGGCCGTGCGCGTCGTCTTCCCCGCCGAGCTGTCCCCCGAGGGCACCGACAACGAGTGGGTCTTCCCCCGCGCCCTCCTGGAGGCGGGCCTGAGCGCCCCGACGGGCACGGGGGACGTACGCGTCTGGCCGTGCGGCCGGGTCCAGGCCGTCGTGGAGTTCCACTCCCCCGAGGGCGTCGCGGTCATCCAGTTCGACATCGCCTCCCTGCGCCGCTTCCTGCGCCGTACGTACGCGGGAACGGGAGCGGGTGCGGGAGCCGGAGCGGGTGCGAGCGCGGGCGCCGGCGCGGGCGCGGCCGTCGGCCGCTAGGCGCGCCTCACCCGGACGACGCGGGCGTCACCCGTACGGCGGGGCCTCACCCGTTCGGCGGGACGGAGCACGACGGGGCACGACGGAGCCGGCCCCGCACCCGAGGTCGGGTGCGGGGCCGGCGGTGTCGCGGCGGGCACGGGTCGGCGGTCGCCCGCCGACGGTCGCGCCCCGCCGGTCACGCGTTGACGAGCTCGCGGTCCTTGTCCGGCCCGTGGCCGTCGCCGGAACCGGAGTCGGACTCGCCGAGGTGCTTGCGCAGGCTCTCGCCCTCGACGTCCACGTTCGGCAGGATCCGGTCGAGCCACTTCGGCAGCCACCAGGCCTTGTGGCCGAGGAGCGCCAGGACCGCCGGGACGATGGCCATGCGGACCACGAAGGCGTCGAAGAAGACGGCGACGGCCAGACCGAAGCCGATCATCTTCACCATCTGCTCGCTGGCCCCGATGAAGCCGGCGAACACCGCGATCATGATGACGGCGGCGGCCACGACCACGCGGGCGCTGTACTGGAAGCCGGTCACGACGGCCTGGCCGGGACGCTCGCCGTGGACGTACGCCTCACGCATGCGGGTGACCAGGAAGACCTCGTAGTCCATCGCGAGACCGAAGACCACGCCGACCATGAAGATCGGCATCATCGACATGATCGGACCGGTCTGCTCCACCCCGAAGAGCGAGCCGAGCCAGCCCCACTGGAAGACCGCGACGACCGCGCCGAGAGCGGCGACGACCGACAGCAGGAAGCCGAGGGCCGCCTTGAGCGGGACCAGGATCGAGCGGAAGACGAGCATCAGCAGCAGGAAGGCGAGGCCGACGACGAGCGCGAGGTAGGGCAGCAGCGCGTCGTTCATCTTCTGCGAGAAGTCGATGTTCATCGCGGTGGCGCCGGTGACGAACACGTCGTCCCCGCTGCCGTCGCGGATCGTGTGGACCAGGTCCTCGGTCTGCTTGGAGGACGGACGGTCCTTCGGGATCACGCTGATGACGGCCGCGTCCTTGGCCTGGTTCTGCATCGGCGGGGTCACCGCGACCACGCCCTCCAGCCCCTTGATCCGCTCGGCGGTCTTGTCGGCGAGCGCCTTGTCGCCGTCGACGACGATCATCAGCGGGCCGTTGAAACCGGGGCCGAAGCCCTCGGACAGCAGGTCATAGGCCTTGCGCTGGGTGGTGGAGACCGGCTGGGCGCCGTCGTCCGGCAGGCCCATCTCCAGCTTGCTCGCGGGGATGGCGATCGCGCCGAGGCCGATCACACCGACCAGCAGCACCATGACGGGGCGGCGCAGGACGAAGCGGGCCCAGCGGGTGCCGCCGTTGGGCTTCGACTCGGCACCCTCGCCGGCCTTGGCTCCCTTGCCGGCCTGGGCGCCCTTGCCGCCCTTGCCGAAGATCTTGCTCTTCTCGCCCGCCGGCAGGACCTTCTTGCCGGCGAAGCCGAGGATGGCCGGGACCAGGGTGAGGGCCACCAGTACGGCGATGACCACGGTGCCGGCGGCCGCGACGCCCATCTTCGTCAGCATCGGGATGTTGACGACGGCCAGGCCCACGAGGGCGATGACCACGGTCAGACCGGCGAACACCACGGCGGAACCGGCGGTACCGGCGGCCCGGCCGGCGGCCTCGTCACGCGCGCGGCCCTCGGCGAGCTCCGCGCGGTAGCGGGAGACGATGAAGAGGGCGTAGTCGATGCCGACCGCGAGGCCGATCATCATCGCGAGGGTGGAGGTGGTGGAGCCGAGGTCGAGGACGTTGGCGAGCGCGGTGATGGAGGAGACGCCGATGCCGACGCCGATCAGCGCGGTCAGCAGCGGCAGCCCGGCGGCGACCAGCGAACCGAAGGTGATGACGAGGACGATCGCGGCGACCAGGATGCCGATGATCTCACCGGAGCCGGTCTCGGGGGCGGCCATCAGCGCGTCACCGCCGATCTCGACCTGGAGACCGGCCTGCTGGGCGGCGTGGCCCGAGTCCTTCAGCGCCTCGCGGGTGTCGTCCTTCAGCTCCATCCCGCTGACCTTGTACTTGACGCTGATGAAGGTGGTCGAGCCGTCCTGGCTGACCGCCTGCGTCTGGTACGGGTCCTCGACGGAGGCCACCTGGTCGGCGCCGGCGCCGCCCTTCAGCCCCGAGATGATCTTCTCGACCTCGGCCTTGGTGCCCGGGTCGGTGACCTTGGCGCCCGCCGGGGCCTTGACGACGATGCGGGCGGTCGCGCCGTCGGCGGACATGCCCGGGAACTTCTTGTCCAGCAGGTCGAAGGCCTTCTGGGCCTCCGTGCCGGGTATCGAGAACGAGCCGGAGGTGGGCGCGGAGGCCGTCGCGGCGCCGAAGCCCGCGGCGAACAGCAGCGCCACCCACAGCAGGGCGACGAGACCGCGGCGCCGGAAGGCGCCGCGGCCGAGCCGATAGAGGAAGGTGGCCACGTCGTGGTTCTCCCGTTTCAGGTCGTGGGATGGATCCGGGACGGATCAGGGCGTGAGGAGCCGGCCCGACGACGAGAGCGGCGTGTCAGGAACAGCGGGTGGGGAGACGGTGCGGGGACGTGCGGACCGTACGGCGTACGAGGTACGGCGTACGGGGTTCTTCTGTCCGTTGTTCTTCTGTCCGTGCTTCAGACACCGAGGGCGGGGAAGACCACGGCGTCGATGAACTCACCGAGGAACGCCCGGTCGACGGACCGGTCCTCGATCAGCGGGAGCGCGATGAACGCCCCGATGAGCATGTGCGGCACGAAATCCAGGGCCGGACAGTCCGACCGGATCTCGCCCCGGTCGACCGCACGCCGGAGCATGGCCTGGAGACCGTTGATCTCCGGGTCGACCAACAGGTCGCGCAGCGCCCTGTGGAGCTCCGGGCTCTCGTGGACGGCATGGGCCAGACCCCGCATGAGCGCGGTGTCCTTGGCCATCTGCGCGTCGTCCGAACGCTCGACCATGAGTGCGAAGTCCCCGCGCAGGCTGCCCGTGTCGATCTCCCGCAGGGAGACCGGCTGGGTACATCGCAGGGCCCGCGCGACCAGCTCCGGCTTGCTCCCCCACTGGCGGTAGAGGGTGGCCTTGCTGGACTTCGTACGGGCGGCGACGGCGTCCATGGTGAGGGCCTCGTAGCCGACCTCGCGCAGGAGGTCGAGGACCGCGCCGTGGAGCTCCGCCTCGCGCTCGGGGGTGATGCGGCTGCGCCGGCCCGCCATCGGCTCGGTCATGCCCGCCCCTTCCCCTTCGCGTCGCGCGTGGACCCGTCCACCCGGATGGGTGAGCGAGGCCGTTCCGTACTCCACAGACGATACCCGGCCACCAAGCGAAACGAAACCGTTCCGTTTCGATAGGGCAGTGGTATGGATCACGCCACGAAGCCCCCTCCCCGATCAGGCCACGCGTCGGGCCGCGAGGCACGCCACGCGCCGGCCGCGACACATGCCGTGGCACACGCCCCGGGCGCGACGCCGCCACCCGCGCGCGCGACACGTGGATCACCTGTACGAGTTGCCGCGCCCCCCTGGCGCGGAAAGCATTGGGGGGTGAGTCACGACGTCGCGTACCTCCGTTTCCCGCACCTGCACGACGACCTGCTGTGTTTCGCCACCGAGGACGACCTCTGGGTCGCCCCGCTCGTCCCCGACGGCCGAACCCCCGGCCGGGCCTGGCGGATCACCGTCGACCGGACCCGCGTCGGCCACCCGCGGTTCTCCCCGGACGGGCGGCACATCGCCTTCACGACCTGGCGCAGCCTCGACCCCGAGATCCACCTCGCGCCCGTCGACGGCGGCCCCGCACGCCGGCTGACCTACTGGGGCGCCACCGACACCCGCGTCTGCGGCTGGACCCCGCCCGACGAGGAGGGCCGCAGCGACATCCTCGCCGTCTCCTCGCACAGCCAGCCCTTCTCCTACTTCTCCTGGGCCCACAGCCTGCCCACCGACGGCAGCCCCGGCGGCCGCCTGCCCTGGGGCCCCGTCTCCGACATCGCCGTCCACGACGGGGCCGACGGCGAACGCCGCACCCTCCTGCTCACGGGCAAGCCCCCGCACGAGCCCGCCGCCTGGAAGCGCTACCGCGGTGGCGCCACCGGCCGGCTGTGGCTGCACGGGCAGCGCCTGCTGGAGGACATCGAGGGCCACCTCGACTCCCCGATGTTCGTGGACGGCCGCATCGCCTTCCTCTCCGACCACGAGGGCATCGGCAACCTCTACTCCTGCCTGCCCGACGGCACCGACCTGCGACGCCACACCGACCACGACGCCTTCTACGCCCGGCACGCCTCCAGCGACGGCTCCCGCGTCGTGTACCAGTGCGCGGGCGACATCTGGCTCGTCGACTCCCTCGCCCCCGACGCCCTCCCCCGCAGGCTCCCCGTCCGCCTCGGCGGACCGCGCGCGGGGCGGCGTACGTACCAGGTGCCGGCCGCCAGCCACGTCGACTCGCTGTCCGTCGACACCACCGGGCGGGCCAGCGCCGTCGTCGTGCGCGGCAGCCTGTACTGGCTCACCCACCGCGACGGCCCCGCCCGCACCATCGCCGACACCCCCGGCGTGCGGGTGCGCCTGCCCGAGATGCTCGGCAGCGGCGGCCAGATCGCCTACGTCACCGACGCCGAGGGCGAGGACGCGATCGAGATCGCCTACCTGCCCCGCGCCTCCGGCGACCGCGAACCGCGCCGGCTGGCCTCCGGCGAGCTGGGCCGCGTACAGGAACTGCTCTCCGACCCCGACGGGGAACGCCTCGCCGTCGCCTCCGACGACGGCCGCCTCCTGCTCCTCGACGCGACGGAGGAGTCCAACGGGGAGGTGACCGAGCTGATCCGGTCCATCAACGGGCCGGTGACCGACCTCGCGTTCTCCCCCGACGGCTGCTGGCTGACCTGGTCCCACCCGGGCGTGGGCCGCTCCCTGCGGCAGATCAAGATGGCCCGGATCGCCGGCCCCGGCGCCCGTACGATCGTCGACGTCACCAACGGCCGCTTCGACGACGAGAGCCCCGTCTTCACCCGCGACGGCCGCTACCTCGCCTTCCTGTCCTGGCGCGGCTTCGACCCCGTCTACGACGTGCACACCGGCGACCTGTCCTTCCCGCTGGGCTGCCGCCCCTACCTGGTGCCGCTCTCCTCGGCCACGCCCTCCCCCTTCGCCTTCACCCCCGACGGCCGGCCCGCCGCCGGCGGCCTGGACCCCGTCGAGGGCGAGCCCGGCGAGGGCGACGGCTCGGTGACCGTCGAGGTCGAGGGCCTCGAAAGCCGGGTCACGCCCTTCCCGGTGACGGCGTCGAAGTACTCCGCCCTCCACCCGGTCAGCGGCGGCGGACTGGTGTGGCTGCGCTGGCCCATCTCGGGCGCGCTCGGCGAGACCTTCGCCAACCCGACCGACACCAGCGGCAAACCCACCCTGGAACACTTCGAGATCACCAAGGCCCGCAAGAGCGAACTGGCCTCCGGACTGGACTGGTTCGCGGTCAGCGGCGACGGCACCCGCCTCGTCCTCAACGACGACGGCGACCTGCGCGCCGTCCCCGCCACCGAGTCCGGCGACGGCGACTCCACCGTCTACCTCGACCTGCGGCGCATCCTGCACGAGGTGGACCCGGCCGCCGAGTGGCGCCAGGCCTACGAGGAGGCCGGCCGGATCATCCGCGCCTACTTCTGGGAGCCGAGGATGTGCGGCATCGACTGGGACGGGGTGCTGCGCCAGTACCGCTCCCTGGTCGAATCGGTGGCCTCCCCCGACGAGTTCGCCGACCTGCTGCGCGAGGTCCTCGGCGAGCTGGGCACCTCGCACGCCTACGTCTCCCCCGCCCGCCGCAACGAGGGCCCGCCCCACTACCAGCGGGCGATCGGCCTGCTCGGCGCGAACCTGGTGTGCCGGGAGGACGGTTGGATGGTCAAGCGGATCCTGCCCGGCGAGTCCTCCGACTCCAAGGCCCGCTCCCCGCTCGCCGGCACCGGCATCCGCGAGGGCGCGATCCTCACCCACGTCGACGGCCGCCCCGTGGACCCGGTGGCGGGCCCCTACCCGCTGCTGTCGGCGGCCGGGGGCACCACCGTCGAGCTGACGTTCCGGCCGGCGGAGGGCGAGGGCCGGGCCCGCCGGGTCGCGGTCGTCCCCCTCATCGACGAACGGCCGCTGCGCTACCAGGACTGGGTGTCCAAGCGCCGCGCCGTGGTCCGCGAGCTGAGCGGCGGACGCTGCGGCTACCTCCACATCCCCGACATGGGCGGCTCCGGCTGGGCGCAGTTCAACCGCGACCTGCGCCTGGAGGTGTCACGGCCCGCCCTGATCGTCGACGTGCGCGGCAACGCGGGCGGTCACATCAGCGAGCTGGTGGTGGAGAAGCTCACCCGCTCGATCCTCGGCTGGGACCTGACCCGGGGCGCGCAGCCCGTCTCCTACGCCTCCAACGCGCCCCGCGGACCCATCGTGGCCCTGGCCGACGAGGCGACCTCCTCCGACGGGGACATGATCACCGCCGCGTTCAAGCTGCTGGGGCTGGGCCCGGTGGTGGGCCAGCGCACCTGGGGCGGGGTGGTCGGGATGACCGGCCGGCACACCCTGGGGGACGGCACCGTGATCACGGTGCCGATGAACGCCGCCTGGTTCCCCGAGTACGGCTGGTCCGTCGAGAACCACGGCGTGGAGCCCGACCTCGCGATCCTGCGCACCCCCCTGGACTGGGCGGAGGGTCGGCACGCGCAGCTGGACGACGCCGTGCACCTGGCGCTGGAACTGCTGGAGCAGGATCCGGCGGCCGTCCCGCCCGGCTACACGGACGTACCGGACCGGCGACGCCCGAAGCTGCCGCCGCGCCCGTAGACCGGCGCGGCGAGCGCGACGAACGCGGCAAGCGGGACGAGGAAGGGACGGGACGAGGAAGGGGCGCCACCCGTGCACGACACGGACGGCGCCCCTCGGTTCTCGTCGGGCTCGTGGTTTCTCGTCGGGTTGTCGTTCTTCCCTCAGTCCTCGAAACGGTCGTCGAAGACGTCCCGGGCCCGGTCGGCGCGCTCGGTCGCCCGCGGTGCGGAGGGGGCGGCCGATGTCCCGACCGGCGCCGACGCGGCGTCGGCGGAGGCGGAGACCTGCTCCCGACCCTCGCGCGCGGCGGCCTCGGCCCGCTCGGCGAGCCGCCTCGCCTTGTCCTGGAACTGGTCCTTGAGACCCATGGCGTTACCTCCTGGAGGGTGTCGGGGCGTGGCCCCGCCCAGCCTGGCACGCGGCGACATTCCGCGCATTTCGGCCGGTCGGCTACGGGAGGTGCCGGGCGCGTTCCCGTTCGTCGGCGGCGCCTCCGGCGCCCACCAGCCCCTTGGCGACGCCCGCGAGCCTCGGCTCGAACCGCCGCATCTCCCGCTTGCCGGCGGCCGCGATGATCCCCGGCAGGTAACCCCGGGTGCCCTGCATGCCGCGCAGCCACCACTGCGCGTAGACGTGCGGCGAGCGCCGCTCGATGCCGGCGACGATCCGGTCGACGGCCGGGCCCAGCGGGTAGGTGCGGTTCGAGGGCCAGGGCAGCCGCTGCCGCAGCTCGCGCATGACGTCGTTCTCGTCCGCCCCGCGCACCATGTCGGTGTCGGTCCAGGAGAGGTAGCCGACGCCGACGCCGACGCCCTTGTACCCGACCTCCGCGCGCAGGCAGTGCGCGAACGCCTCGACCCCGGACTTGGAGGCGCAGTAGGCGGTCATCATCGGCGCGGGGGTGATCGCGGCGAGGGAGGCGATCTGGAGGAAGTAGCCGCGGCTCTCGGTGAGGACGGGCAGGAAGGCGCGGGCGGTGACGGCCCCGCCGATGAGGTTGACCTCGATCACGCGCCGCCAGGCCACCGGGTCGGAGTCGCCGAAGGGGCCGCCGGCGGCGACGCCCGCGTTGGCGACGACGACGTCGACCTTCCCGAACCGCTCCTTGACCTCCCCCGCGACGCGGGCCATCGCCTCGTGGTCGGTGACGTCGGCGTGCCAGTGCTCGCTGTCGGTGTGGAGCCGTTCGGAGACCTCCTTGAGGGCTTCGGGCTCCAGGCCGACCAGCGCGATCCGGGCGCCGCGCGCGGACAGCTTGCGGGCGAGCAGTTCCCCGACGCCGCGGGCCGCCCCGGTGACGACGACGACCTGGCCTTCCAGACTCCTGCGAGCGCTCACTGCGTCTTCTCCTTCTCGGGGGCGGAAAGGTACAGGGCGGTCAGTTCGCGGACGGCGGCGGTGACGGCCTCCGGCGCTTCGACGGGGGTCATGTGGCCCGCGCCGGTGAGTTCGGTCAGGCCCACGCACCGCGGCAGGGCGGCCGCGATGCGGCGGGCGTGGGCGATGGGGGTGAGGCGGTCGGAGCGGCCCGCGAGGACGGCGGTGGGCAGGGTGAGTCGGGCGAGCCCGGCGTCCAGGTCGAGTCCCTCCAGGACGTGGGACCAGGCGTGGCGTACGTCGGCGGGGCAGGCGTGCACGATGCGGGCGCAGGCCTCGACCCGGTCTGGCGCGGAGCCGGCGGCCATGGTCGCGTACTTGAGGACGGCCCGCGTGAGGGGTGTGACGGGGCCGAGGGGGAAGCGGGATCCGAGGACGGCCGAGGTGACGCGGGTCCGCGCGCGTCCGGGGCGCAGCGGCAGGACGGTGGACTCGGCGACCAGGCGCGAGCTGCCAGTGCTGCACAGCAGGGCGGCCGCGGCGTGCTCGGTGAACTCGGGGCGGTCGGCGGCGGCCATCACCGTCATGCCGCCCATGGAGTGGCCGGCGACGACGGCCCGCTCGCCGGGGGCGAGGCCGGCCTTCAGTACGGCGGCCAGGTCGTCGGCGAGGGCTGTGGTGCTGTACCCGTCGGCGCCGGCCGGGGCAGCGGGGCTGCGGCCGTGGCCGCGCTGGTCGTAGGCGATGACGCGGTGGTCGACGGCCAGTTCCCGTATCTGCGCGGCCCAGAAGGCGGTGGAGCAGGTCCAGCCGTGGGACAGGACCACGGCCGGGGCTCCTTCGGGGCCGTGCAGTTCCACGTGCAGGCGGGCGCCGTCGGCGGAGACGGCGGTCAGTTCGCGCGCCGCGACCGGGGGCGCCCAGGGCCCGGAGGTGACGTGCCCGGGGCGGCTCACGCGGCGCCCTCCCCGCCGGCGGCGGCGCGGCGGGTCGGACGGGTCCTGGCGGCGGCCGTCGCCGCGGCGGCCTTCCCGGCAGCGGTCGTACGGGCGGCGGTCGTACGGGCGGCGGCGGTCGCGTGGGCGGGTTCGCGGCGGCGTACGACCTCGTACTCGGACAGGTCCACGCCGCGGGTCTCGCGGCGGAACTCCCCGGTGGTGCCGGGCCAGACGGTGGTGTTGCGGCCCTGCGCGTCCAGGTACCAGCTGGTGCAGCCGCCGGTGTTCCAGACGGTGCGTTCCATGCGGGCCTGGACCCGCCGGTTCCACTGGTTGACGGCGGAGGGGCGCGCGGCGAGGGCGGTGCGGCCCCGGGTGCCGCCGGCGTCGAGGAGGGAGAGCTGGCGGAGGTAGTCGGCCATGTAGTTCAGCTGGGA
Organism: Streptomyces sp. NPDC048606; assembly: GCF_040650855.1. Taxonomy (NCBI): domain Bacteria; kingdom Bacillati; phylum Actinomycetota; class Actinomycetes; order Kitasatosporales; family Streptomycetaceae; genus Streptomyces; species Streptomyces sp. NPDC048606. The sequence goes on from NZ_JBEZIB010000009.1 coordinate 170,607, forward strand.
CTCGATCATGAGGATCATCGAGCTGTTCCCGAGTCCGGTGTTCGGGCCGATGATCGTCATCCAGTTGGGGAAGCCGGCGGCGGTCGCCCCGCGCAGGGCCTGCATCCCGTCCTTCCAGCTCTCGGCGAGGGTGCGGCCGTCGGCGCCCACGACGCGGTCGGCGATCGGCATGTCGGTGACGTGGAAGCCGGTGCCGAGGATGATCGCGTCGACCTCGGTCTCGGTGCCGTCGGCGGCCACGAGCACCGAGCCCCGGACCTCCTTGAGGCCGGAGGCCACCAGGTCCACGTCGGGGCGGGCCAGCGCCGGGTAGTACTCGCTGGAGAGCAGGATCCGCTTGCAGCCGATGCGGTAGGACGGCGTCAGCTTGGCGCGCAGCGCGGGGTCCTTGATCGACCGCGCCATGTTGGCCTTGGCCAGCGATTCGATCAGTCCGAGCCGGTCGGGGTACTTGGTGAACGCGCTGACCTGGAGTTCGCGGATCCCCCACAGCAGCCCGCGGCGCGCGGCCCCCGTGAAGGGCAGTCGGCGGTGCAGGCCGCGCTCCAGCGCGCTGATGGCCCGGTCGGTGCGGGGCATGACCCACGGCGGGGTCCGCTGGAAGAGCGTCAGGTGCTCCACGTCGGGGGCGATGGCGGGCACGATCTGGATCGCGGAGGCGCCCGTACCGATCATGGCGACGCGCTTGCCGCGCAGGTCGTAGTCGTGGTCCCAGCGCGCCGAGTGGAAGACCTTGCCGGGGAAGTCGGCGAGGCCGGGGATGTCGGGCAGCTTCGGGTCGGACAGCGGCCCGGTGGCGGAGACGACCACGTCGGCGGTGAGGTCGCCGGCGGAGGTCTCGATCTCCCAGCGCAGTTCCCGCTCGTCCCAGCGCATCATCCGCACCTCGTGGCGCAGGCGGATGTGCGGGCGCAGCCCGAAGGTGTCGGCGACGTGCTCCAGGTACTCCCGGATGGCCGGCTGCCCGGAGAAGGTGCGGGGCCAGTCGGGGTTGGGGGCGAAGGAGAAGGAGTAGAGGTGGGACGGCACGTCGCACGCGCATCCCGGATAGCTGTTGTCGCGCCAGGTGCCGCCGACGGAGTCGGCCCGTTCGAGGACCACGAAGTCCGTGATCCCCTCGCGCCGCAGCCGTACGGCCGCCCCGAGCCCGCCGAATCCGGACCCGATCACCGCCACCCGTACGTGGTCGCGTCCGTCCGTGTTGACCTTGCCGTCCCCGCCGCTGCCCATGCCCGCCGCCTTCCGCTTCCGCAGTCGTCCCAGCCACCACACCCGCAACACTGCCAGCAATCACTGGCACAATCGGGAGGGTAGAACAGCTCCGTACCCATGGGTAGGGGTCGCGCCCGGAAAGTTACCGGGGGTACGCCCTAGGCTGCCGGTGTGGTGGACGACGAGGCGACGACGCAGACAGGGAACACGGTGCGCGAATACCGGACGGAGGAACTGGCCGAGGCCGCCGGCATCCCCGTGCGCACCCTGCGCTTCTACCGCGAGCGCAAGCTCCTGCCGCCACCCCGCCGCGAGGGCCGCATCGCCTGGTACGACGACCACCACCTGGCCCGGCTGCGCACCATCGCCGCCCTCCTCGAACGCGGCCACACCCTCGGCGGCATCGCCGAACTCACCGCCGCCTTCGAGAACGGCCGCGACGTCGGCCAGCTCGGCGAGCTGCTCGGCATCGGCTGGTCGGAGGAGACCCCGGTACGGCTGACCCCCGAGGCCCTCGCCGACCACTTCGAGGGCGAGGTCACCCCGGAGAACCTGGCGGCCGCCCTCGACCTCGGCTACATCGCCACGGACGGCGACGCGATCGTCCACGTCAGCCGCCGCCTCCTGGAGGTCTCCTCGGCGCTGGTGCGCGAGGGCGTCCCGCTCCCGGCCGTCCTGGAGACGGGCCGACTGGTGCGCGAGCACGCCGACACCCTGGCGGCCCTGTTCACCGAGCTGATCTCCACGCACATCGGCGACGACGCCCTGACGCGCCTGCGCCCCCTGGCGAAGAGCGTGGTCGAGGCGGAGCTCACGATGGCGATGGACCGCCTGCACCAGCAGCGACAGCACCCGTCACCCCAGCCCCGTCACGCGCCGTAGCACCACGGGCCGTCGCACCGCCGACCCCGGCACCACACGCATCAGCACCACGCGCCGCAGCACCACGGACCGTCGCACCGCTCTCCGCGCCGTGCTACCTCGACCGGCCGGCCGGCCCGGTGCCTCAGACCGCCGACTCGTAGACGACCGTCACCGGCGCGTGGTCCGACCAGCGCTCGGGGTGCGTCTCGGCCCGCTCCACGTACGCCTTCACCGCCCGCGCCGCCAGCCCCGGTGTCGCGACCTGGAGGTCGATGCGCCAACCGGCGTCGTTGTCGAAGGCCCGGCCCCGGTAGGACCACCAGGAGTACGGGCCCTCCTGGTCCGGGTGCAGACCGCGCACCACGTCGACGTAGCCGGCCTCGCCGTACACCTTGCCGAGCCACTCCCGCTCCTCGGGCAGGAAGCCCGCGTTCTTGCGGTTGGTCTTCCAGTTCTTGAGGTCGGCCTCGTGGTGGCAGATGTTCCAGTCACCGCACACCACCACCTCCCGCCCGTCGGCGGCGGCCCGCACCCGCAGCTTGCCCAGGTACTCCAGGAACTCCGCCATGAAGCGGTACTTCTCGTCCTGCTTCTCGGTGCCCGCCTCGCCCGACGGCAGGTACAGGCTGGCCACGGTCACACCGGGTAGGTCGATCTCGACGTAGCGGCCGGAGGCGTCGAACTCCTCGCTCCCGAAGCCCACCCGGACCGCCTCCGGCGCCCGCCGCGCGTACAGCGCGACCCCGGCCCGGCCCTTGATCACGGACGGGGCGAACACGGTGTGCCAGCCCTCCGGCTCCCGGGCCTCCACCGGGATCTGCGTCTCCTCGGCCCGCACCTCCTGGAGGCACACGACGTCGGCGCCGGATCCCGCGAGCCACTCGACGAAGCCCTTCTTCGCGGCGGCGCGGATCCCATTCACGTTCACGGAGGTAACGGTCAGCATCCCTGCACCATAGCGGGACCTTTCCGTACGCTATTCGAATGTCTCACGGTATAAACCTCCGCGCCGTGCCGTACGACCACCCCGACGCGGTCAAGCTCGAAGCCCAGGTCCAGGTCGAGTACCAGGCGCGCTACGAGGGTGAGGGCGACGCCACCCACCTCGACCCGGCGATGTTCGACCCGCCGAACGGCCTCTACCTCCTGGCCTACGACGCCTCGGGCACCCCCGTCGCCAGCGGGGGCTGGCGCCGCCAGGACCACAACGAAGAGGGCTACTCGGACGGCGACGCCGAGCTCAAGCGCATGTACGTGATCCCCGAGGCCCGCGGTACGGGTCTGGCCCGGCGCATCCTCGCGGAGCTGGAGGACGACGCCCGCGCCGCCGGCCGCGTCCGCATGGTCCTCGAAACCGGCGACCAGCAGCCGGAGGCCATCGCCCTGTACCTGTCCTCGGGCTACGCCATGTCGGAGAAGTTCGGCTACTACCGCTTCCACGACTCCAGCCGCTGCATGAGCAAGCCCCTCCACCCCTGACCACCCCACCGCCGGCCGGCCCCGGCCCCGCACACCCGGGGCCGGGGGCCGTGAGCCTCGGGGTCGTGAGCCGCGGAGTCGACGAATCGACTGATCGACGGATCGCCATCCCGGGCCGCTCACCGGTCGGGCGGGCGGTCGGGCGGGCGGTCACCCGAGCGGGCCGGCGGTCACCGCTCCAGCCACACCGCCCGGTCGCTCCCCCACCGCGACGGCCCCCGCCGCCACTCCCCGAACGGGCTCGCCGCGTACCGCAGCGCCCCGTACGCCGAGTCCCCCTCGCGCAGCCAGGCCGCCGCCTCGTACTCCTGAGCGCCGGCCCCGTCCGCCGCATCCGGATCCGCGTCCGCGTGCGCGGGCAGGTCGCGCGTCAGCCAGGAGGCCGTCCCGGCGAGGGAGAACCGCAGCAGCCGTCCGCCGCCCTCCGCGAGCGCCCGCAGCACGCCGGCCGCCATGAGGTAGCCCGTCCCGTGGTCCAGGGCCTGCGCGGGCAGCGCCCCGGGCCGGCCGTCCTCGCCGCAGGCGGCGGAGATCCCGTAGCCGGCCTGCACCAGCGAATCGAAGCCGCGTCGGCCGGCCCACGGGCCCCACGCCCGCCGACCCCACGCGCACAGCTCGGCCACGACCAGGTGGGGCCGGCGCTCCAGCAGCCGTTCCCCGTCCAGCCCGAACCGCTCCAGCGCCCCCGGCCGGTACCCCGTCACCACGACGTCGGCCCCGTCCAGCAGCCCTTCCAGCACCGCCCGGTGCCCCGCGTCGGCGAGGTCCAGCAGCGCCGACCGCTTCCCGAATCCGGTGTCGGCGTACGCGTCGTCCGCCTCCCGCAGCCGCGGCGCGTCGATCCGCAGCACGTCGGCGCCCAGCACCCCGAGCGTGCGGGTGGCGACGGGGCCGGCGATGACCCGGGTCAGGTCCAACACCCGTACCCCCGAGGCGGGCAGCGGGCCGGGCGGCATGTCCAGGACCCGCCCGTCCCCGACGCCGTGCCCCCGGACGTGCTCCACCAGGGGCTGCGGCGGCCCGAGTTCCTCCGTCACGGCGACGGCCAGCCCCCCGGCCGCGTACACCCGCTCCTGGGCCTCCACGGCGTCGAGCAGGGCCAGCGCGTTACGTACGGCGTACGGGGTTTCGGGTACGCCCAACGCCCGTACGAGCGCGGCCTCGTGGTGGGGGTAGTTGGCATGGGTCCGCACCCAGCCGTCGGCGGCCGGCCAGAAGCCCGACAGCGGCGCGAACGACACCGGCGCCCGCCCCTCGACCCTCAGGTGCCGTTCGCTGACGAACGCGGTCGCCACGGCCCCCTCGTCGACGACCACGGGGGCCGCGTCACCGACCGGCAGGCCGGCCCGCACCGCGGCCAGCTCCGCCGCCGCGAGCCCGCACACCCCCACCGTCGCCCGCGCCAACTCCCGGACCGGCAGCGGGCCCTCCAGGCCGCCCGCACCCCGGTAGCGCACCCTGTCGACCGCTTCCGCCGCCCCGCCCAGCGCCTGCCACGCCTGGACCGTCCCACCGTCATGGCTCGTCATACCGTCATTCTGACGGCGACTCACCCTCCTCGGGGGCCCGGTCGGCGAGCGCTCCGGCGCGCAGGCGTTCCAGCACGTCCGCCGGGGTGATCATGTACGCCTTGCCCGCGATCGACTTCTCGAACCCGGCGCGCGTCAGCCGCCACACCCCGCAGGCCTCCCGGCCGGTGACGCCGAGGGAGTTCTGCACGCGGGGGTTGAACAGGTCGAGGTGATGAAGGGTCATGCCCGGCTCCACCGACTGCGCGGTCCGGGCGGAGCCCGCCCGCTCGTGGTTGGCGAGGACGCTGATCACGTACGCCATGTGGAGGGCGGGCAGCCGGCCCTGGGGGGCGTCGGGGTGCCGGAACACGTGCTGCGAGCTGTACGACTCGACCTCCGGCCGGACCTCGAACGGAGTGTCGACGAGGGTCCCGAGGAGGTCCAGGACGGATCCGCCGCCGGCGACGGCGCCGGCGAGGGCGTGCCGCACCCGGTCGACGGCGCGGTCCTCGTCCTCGAACGCCTCGTACTCGGCCCGCGCCAGATCGACCGCGTGCTTCTGGTACCAGTCCGGGATCCACTCCGGCACGTCGTTGGCCTCGTCCACCGGGCGGGGCGCGACGCCGGCCATGTCCTCGGGGGCGTGCGCGTCGAGGCGGATCAGCGCCCGGCCGGGCAGGCGGGTGTACAGCGGGCTGTCGGGGACCAGGACCTGCGTGGCGTTCAACCACAGGCGCAGGTCAGGGCCTTCGCCGTCGGCCAGGCGCCAGATCGCCTCCAGGAGGTCGTCGTCGTCCTGCGCGACGCGGACGGGAGTGCCGAAGCGCTGCGCGACGGCGTCCACGTGCTCCCGCCACGCGGTGCGCGCGAGGGCGAGGACCTTCGGGTTCTCCTCGGCGTTCTCCGCCTCGATCACGCAGGGCACGTAGCGCGCCATCCGCACCGGATTGAGGAAGTCGCTGCCCCTCCCGTACAGCTCGAAGGGGGTGCCGGAGCGGCTGTGCAGGGTGATGACGGAGTCGATCTCGATCTGCGTGAAGTACTTGACCTCGTCCATCCATCCGGCGAGGTCGCCCTCCCGGACCGGGGGCCCGGACCACAGCGCGGGGTTCGGCAGACCTATGAAGGTGGCCGCGTCCCGAACCTGTCCCGGTGTGTCCTGCCAACCGAATCGCATGATTCTTCTCCCCGTTGAGTGATCATCAGCTGGTCATCCTAGGGGCGCTTTTCGGCCACGGCCGCCATGCTTCCCGGAAACGCCGAAATCCCGCCCGGTCTTTCGACCGGACGGGATCTCGTGACGTTCCCGAGAGCTACTCGCGAACTGTCGTCTGTGGACCTGTGGGGATTTGAACCCCAGACCCCCTCGATGCGAACGAGGTGCGCTACCAGACTGCGCCACAGGCCCTTGCGACGTGTGAAACATTAGCATCCCCGCGCCGGTGCTCCAAAACGGGTTCTCCCGAACGTCCCCGCAGGTCGCGGGCGAGCGCCGGGCGTGGGGTGATCACTCGTTCGCGGCGCGCGGCCGGTCGTCGCTCTCGTACTGGTCGAAGAGCGGCGTACGCCCCCGGCCCTGCCCGCGCGGCCGGGGCGCGGTCTGGGCCTTGGCGTCCCGGTCCGGCTCCGGCAGCCGCTCCGCCGCGCGGTCGGCCGCCACCCGGTCCGCCGCCGCGCGGTCCGTGCCGCGGTCGGGCTTCGGGACGGACGGCTGGGCGCGCAGGCGCGGGTCCGTCGGCTCGGCGGCGCTGGAACGGGTGGCGCTCCAGGCGTCGGGGGCCGCCGGACCGGTGGCGCGGGGGGCGACGGGGGCCGTCACGTAGGTCGGCAGCGGTACGGGTACGGGCTCCCAGCTGTCGCCGCGCGCCGGCCCGCGCTCCCGCTCGCGCTGCTGGTCCACCCACTCGGCGTGGTCGGTCTGCTCGACGAGCGCGCGCCGGCCGGCCTCCTGCGGGGAGACGGGGGGCGCCGGGTCCGGTTCGGTGCCCGCGGCGGTGTCCTCGGCGGGGCGGCGGCGCGGGCGGTTCTCGCGGAGGGCGCGGGCGGCGGCCTCGGCGCGCCGCCGGTCCATCGTGAACTCGTAGCGGCGTCGCTCCTGGACCCGCAGGTGCACGATGTACGCGCTCAGCAGCAACGCGGGCACGGCCGGGGCCCACAGGTAGCGGAAACCGCCGACGGCCGCGACGATCGCCCCGCCGCTGAAGACGAGGAAGAGCAGCGCGGTGGTGCGGCGGCGGCGCGCGAGCACCTGGAGGCGTTGGCGGCGCCGGGCCCGTTCGGCCTCGACGGCCCTCGGTTCGGCCCTGGTCGGGGACACGCCGATGGCCCGGGCGTCGGCGTCCACGGAATTCACCGTTTCCGTCGAGGCGTCCGGGTCCACGAGGGGCTGGGGCTCCGCCTGTTCCTCACCGCGCTCACGCAGTCCCTTGGCGTAACGGCGCTCCATTCCCGCCCGGCCGGAAAGCAACCGGATGGCGGTGGAGAAGCGTTCCGTCGGACGCGCTTCGTTCAGCTCGTCCTGCCTCCGGAGCCACATGGGCACCAAGTAGGCGGCCCAGGCCCCGACAATGACTGCGTAGATGAGGCCGCTGCTGCTCACACCCCACACCGTAGAGGGGTGCGGCCGAGGGGATCAGCCAATTGGGCCGGTGTGTCGCACGATCAGGCTGATATCACGGACTTTTTTTGTGATTCTTCGGATCAGGAGATCAGGTGACGGGCGAATAGGGCCCTTAATTCGAACGCATTTACGATTACCGATCGGGTGGCGGGGATTGCGGTGAACGCGGCTCCGCCGACGGACCTGGAGCCGGTCCGGCCGGCGGGTGCGCGGGCGGATGCGCGGACGGTCCGGCCGGCGGGGGTTGCGTGCGCGGCCCCTCCCCCGGGACGACCTGTCCGCGCGTGCGGTGCCAGCGGCGCAGCAGTCCTTCCGGGAGTTCCTCGACGGTGAGCGCGAACACCAGGTGGTCGCGCCAGGCGCCGTCGATGTGGAGGTAGCGCGGCCGCAGCCCCTCCTCGCGGAAGCCCAGCTTCTCCACGACGCGCCGGCTGGGACCGTTCTCGGGGCGGATGCACACCTCGATGCGGTGCAGCCCGACCTTGCGGAAGCAGTGGTCCACGGCGAGGGCGACCGCGGTCGGCATCACCCCGCGCCCGGCGACGTCGCGGTCGACCCAGTAGCCGACGTGCGCGGCGCACATCGAGCCCCAGGTGATGCCGGCGACGGTGAGCTGACCGACGAGCCGACCCTCGTACTCGATGACGAAGGGCAGCATGCGGCCCGCGTTCGCCTCCGCCCGCAGGTGGCGCACCATCTGCCGGTACGTGGGGCGCTGGATGACCGGCCCCCACGGCGCGGGCGGCGGGATGGTGGCCTCCCAGGGCCGCAGCCAGTCGCGGTTGCGGCGGTTGACCTCGCGCCAGGCCCGCTGGTCGCGGAGCTTTATCGGACGCAGCACGACGGGGCCGTCGGTCAGCACCACCGGCCAGGACGGGCCGTTCAGCTCCGGCTCCCGGGCTCCGCCGACGGTCTGGGGTGGTCGCCGCCGCGGATCTGGTCGACGGCGTGCGGCAGGATCCGGGCGAGGACGCCCAGGCCGTCCTTCACCCCGCCCGGGGAGCCGGGCAGGTTCACGATCAGGGTGCGACCGGCGACGCCCGCCAGACCGCGCGACAGGGCGGCCGTCGGCACCTTCGCCAGGCCCTCGGCGCGGATCGCCTGGGGGATGCCGGGGATCTCGTAGTCCAGGACGCGGGCGGTGGCGTCCGGGGTCCGGTCGGTCGGCGAGATGCCGGTGCCGCCGGTGGTCAGGATGACGTCGTACCCGGCGGCGACGCCCTCGCGCAGCGCCTGCTCGACGGGATCGCCGTCCGGGACGACCCGCGGGCCGTCGACGGTGAAGCCGAGTTCCGCGAGCGCCTCGGCGAGCAGGGGCCCGCCACGGTCGGCGTACACGCCCTGCGAGGCGCGGTTGGAGGCGGTGACGACGAGCCCGCGCGGGGCGGGCGCGGTGGGCGCCGCCGCCTGCCGGGGGTCGCCCTCGGCGGACGCGCCTCGACCCTCGTCACCGAGGCCGTGGCCGTGGGCCTCGCCGTCGCGCGGGGTCACTGCCGGCTCCAGTCGCCGGACTTGCCGCCCGTCTTCTCCTCGACCCGGACGTCGGTGATGACCGCGCCCTTGTCGACCGCCTTGACCATGTCGACGACGGTGAGCCCGGCGACGGCGACGGCGGTCAGGGCCTCCATCTCGACGCCGGTGCGGTCGGCGGTCTTCACGGTGGCGAGGATCTCGACGGCGTCGTCGGCGACGGTCAGTTCGACCTTGACCCCGGACACCGCGAGCGGGTGGCACAGCGGGATCAGGTCGGGGGTCTTCTTGGCCCCCATGATCCCGGCGATCCGCGCGGTGGCGAGGGCGTCGCCCTTCGGCACGCCCTCGCCGCGCAGCAGTTCGATGACCCGGGGTGACACGAGGACCCGTCCGCTCGCCCGGGCCGTACGGGTGGTGACGTCCTTCTCGGACACGTCGACCATTCGGGCCGCGCCCGCCTCGTCGATGTGCGTCAGCCTGCTCTGCGTACTCATGTCTTCGTGCCGCTCCCGCTCCGGGCCCCTGGAGCCCTGGGGCCTGTGGAGCAACACGCTACCGCCACCGGGCGGTGGTCAGCCGAGCAGGATCACTTCCAGCTCGGTGCCCGGCTCGACCGAGGTGACCTCCTCCGGTACGACGAGCAGCGAGTCGGCGTGGGCCAGCGCGGCGATCAGGTGGGAGCCGGATCCGCCGACCGTGGCGACCGTGCCGTTCTCCTCGTCGAAGGTGGCGCGCAGGAACTGTCGGCGGCCGGCCGGGGAGCCGAGCGGCTTGTCGGCGACGAGGGTGGCGCGCACGGACGGCCGGCTGAGCGTCCGCTCGGGCAGGCCCATCAGCGCGCGGATCGCGGGGCGCACGAACAGTTCGAAGGAGACGTAGGAGGAGACCGGGTTGCCGGGCAGGGCGAGCAGCGGGGTGTGGTCGGGGCCGACGGTGCCGAAGCCCTGGGGCTTGCCGGGCTGCATGGCGAGCCGGCGGAAGTCGACTCCGCCGGGCGTGACGTCGTCCTCGCCGCCGGGGAGGGTGGTCAGGGCCTCCTTGACCACGTCGTACGCGCCGACGCTGACGCCGCCGGTGGTGACGAGGAGGTCGGCCCGGATCAGCTGGTCCTCGATGGTGGCGCGCAGACCCTCGGCGTCGTCCTCGACGGCGCCGACGCGGTAGGCGATGGCGCCGGCGTCGCGGGCGGCGGCGGCCAGGGCGAAGCTGTTGGAGTCGTAGATCGTTCCGGCGGTGAGGGGTTCGCCGGGCTGGACCAGCTCGCTGCCGGTGGACAGGACGACCACGCGGGGGCGGGGGCGGACGCGGACGGTTCCTCGGCCGATGGCGGCGAGCAGCGCGATCTGCGGCGGGCCGAGGACGGTGCCGGCGGCCAGGGCGAGGTCGCCTGCGGCGACGTCGCTGCCGCGCGCGCGGACGTGGGCGCGGGCCTCGGCGGGGCGGTGGACGCGCACCTCGCCGGCCGCGCCCTCGGGTGCCTCGCTGGCCGGGACCATGCCGGTGGCGGCGCCGGCGCCGGCGCCACCGTCGGTCCACTCGACGGGGACGACCGCCTCGGCGCCGGGCGGCAGGGGCGCGCCGGTCATGATGCGGGCGGCCTGGCCGGGGCCGACGGTGGGCAGTTCGCCGCTGCCCGCCGCGACGTCGCCGATGACGGCGAGCACCGCGGGGAACTCCTCGCTGGCGCCCTGGACGTCCGCCGTGCGGACGGCGTACCCGTCCATGGAGCTGTTGTCGAAGGGCGGGAGGGCGACGGGCACGGTGACGTCCTCGACCAGGACACAGCCCTGGGCGTCGAGCAGCTGGAGCTCGATGGGCTCCAGCGGCCGGACGGTGGCGAGTACGTCCGCGAGGTGCTCGTCCACCGACCACAGACGGTGGTGGCCGGTGTCCTGCGGCGCGGAACTGCTCAAGGTCCTACATCTCCTCCGTGACGTAACGGTGAAGCCAGGTGCGGAACTCCGGGCCGAGGTCCTCGCGCTCGCACGCGAGTCGGACGATGGCCCGCAGGTAGTCCCCGCGGTCCCCGGTGTCGTAGCGACGGCCCCGGAAGACCACGCCGTGCACCGGGCCGCCCACGCTCTCGTCGGCGGCAAGCTTCTGCAGGGCGTCGGTGAGCTGGATCTCCCCGCCGCGGCCCGGCTCGGTCTCCCGCAGTATGCCGAAGATCGCGGGGTTGAGGACGTAGCGTCCGATGACGGCGAAGTTGCTGGGCGCCTCGGAGGCGTCCGGCTTCTCCACGAGGCCGGTGACGCGTACGACGTCGGGCTCGTCGGTGGGCTCGACGGCGGCGCAGCCGTAGAGGTGGACGCTGGAGGGCTCGACCTCCATGAGCGCGATCACGGTGCCGCCGGTGCGCGCGTGGATGTCGACCATCTGGCGCAGGAGCGGGTCGCGGGGGTCGATGAGGTCGTCGCCGAGCAGGACGGCGAAGGGTTCGCTGCCGACGTGCGGTTCGGCGCACAGGACGGCGTGGCCGAGGCCGCGGGGGTCGCCCTGGCGCACGTAGTGCATGGTGGCGAGGTCGCTGGACTCCTGGACCTTCTTCAGTCGGTCGTCGTCGCCCTTGGCGATGAGGGCCGATTCCAGTTCGTAGTTCCGGTCGAAGTGGTCTTCCAGGGGTCGCTTGTTACGTCCCGTGATCATGAGGACGTCGTCCAGGCCGGCCGAGACGGCCTCCTCGACCACGTACTGGATGGCCGGTTTGTCCACGACCGGCAGCATTTCCTTGGGGGTCGCCTTGGTCGCCGGGAGGAACCGAGTGCCGAGGCCCGCAGCCGGAATGACGGCTTTCTTGATCACGGGGTGCGACTGAGTCATGGGCAGAACGATAGTGGGTCACATCGAACGCCCGGTCCCTTCCGGTAAATACGCCCAGGTACATACCAATAGCAGAGGATATGTGACCCGATCGTGACACACGACCCGTCCGCACCCGACCTGTCCGCACCCGACCCGTCCGCGCCCGACCCGTCCGCCGCCGCGAAGGGGGGACTGCGCCGCGAACTCCTCGCCGCCCGCCGGGCCCTGTCCCCCGAGGACCGCGCCCGCGCGGCCCGCGACCTCGCCCGCACCGCCCTGGCCCTGCCCGAACTCGCCGACGCGCACACGGTGGCCGCGTACGTCTCCGTCGGCGGCGAACCCGGCACCCGCGACCTCCTCGACGCCCTGCGCGCGGCCGGCAAGCGGGTGCTGCTGCCCCTGCTGCTCCCCGACGACGACCTCGACTGGGCGCCCTACGACGGCCCCGACAGCCTCGTCGAGGCCGCGCACCCGGGGAAGATGCGGCTGCTGGAGCCCGCCGGGCCGGCCCTGGGCCCGGACGCCGTCACGGGCGCCGACGCCGTCCTGCTGCCCGGCCTCGCCGTGGACCGGCGCGGGATGCGGCTGGGGCGCGGCGGGGGATCGTACGACCGCGTCCTGGCCCGGCTGGAACGGGCCGGCGCGCATCCCGCCCTGGTGGTGCTCCTCTACGACGAAGAGGTGGTCGCGCGGGTCCCGGAGGAACCGCACGACCACCCCGTCCGGGCGGTGGCCACCCCCTCGGGGGTGGTGCGCTTTACGGCTTCAGCGTGAGCGTCTCGACCGTCGCCTTGTCCACGGCCTCCTTGCCGAAGGGCCAGTCCAACAGCTCGCCCTTGGCCCAGAGCGTCGTCTGGTCCGTGTAGTTGGAGTGGTACGCGTGACCCGAGGCGCCGGTGAGGTTGATCCAGCGCGACTTGTCGAGGTCGTTGAGGTTGACGACCATGCGCATCGACGGCACCCAGGTGACGCCGTAACCGCTGGAGGCGTTCCAGCCGGTCGCGTTGACGGTGGCCTCGCCGCCGCCCAGGTTCCACGGGCCGCGGTTGAGGAGCCACTGCATGAAGCCGGGGCCCTCCTTGCCGATGGTCTGGTTCTTCAGCGTCAGCTGGTGCAGTCGGCCCCAGCTCCAGGTCGACTGGTCCTTGCCGAGCTTGGCGGTCAGCTCCCAGCGGGCGTCCTTCATGGCCCGTGCGAACAGCTCGTCGCGGGTGGTGGTCTCCTTCTCGCCCAGCTTGCGGGCCGGCGACTTCCACCAGGCGGACTTCTCGTCCTTGACCAGTCGGCGGACGACCTCGAACCAGCGGTCGCCGCCGTCGGGCTGCGCCGAGTCCGGGCCGCGCTCGCCGCATTCGCGGACCACGTCGGAGAGGTCGTCGTTGGGGCCGTTGGCCTCCTTGACGTTGACGCAGCTGCCCTCGACCCGCAGTTCCTTGGGCATCTTGTCGCCGAAGGAGAGCTTGAGGATGTTGCGCCAGACCGCGTTGAAGTACGCGGCCGCCGCCGAGTCCGGCTCCTGCGTGTAGTTCCAGCCGTCGAGGAGCTTCTGCGCCGAACGCACGTCCGGGTCGGAGACCTGGATCTTGGCCAGCATCGGGGTCAGCAGCGCGGCGATCTCGCTGCTGTTGTCCATCTGCATGGTGCGCATGTCGTCGGTGGAGATCTTGCCGTTGTCCTTGATCTTCGCCTCGATGAGGTCGTTGATCCGCTGGCTGCGGGCGCCGTAGCCCCAGTCGGTCGTCAGGACGTACGGGTACTTGCCGGGGCCGGTGCCGGACTCGGCGACGGCCTGGTTGGCGGTGACGACGTAGCCGCGGGCCGGGTTGAGCTCCCAGGGCATCTCGTTCTGCGGGATGTAGCCCGCGTTGCCGTCCTTGCCGCCCTTCCAGGCGTACTTCGGGTCCCAGCCGGGCGCCGGCATGCGGCCGTCGCCCTGGGTGCGGATCGGGATCCGGCCCGGGGCCTGGTAGCCGATGTTGCCGGTGGCGCCCTTGTTGTCGGCGTAGATCAGGTTCTGCGAGGGGACCTCGAAGTCGGCGGCCGCCGCGCGGAAGCCGTTGAAGTCCTTGGCGCGGTCCAGCTTGAAGATCGCGTCCATCGACCGGCCGGGGTCCAAGGCGGTCCAGCGCAGGGCGATGGCGTAGCCGTTGCCGCGGTCGGGGGCGGAGCTGGGGACGGGGGCGCGGGTGCCGACCGTGCCGAGCTCGTCGCTGCGGTCGGAGATCAGCGGTCCGTTGTTGGTGCTGCGGACGGTGATCTTCTTGCTCGCGCCGCCGGCGACCTTGATCTCCTCTTCACGGGTGGTGAAGGGGAGCGTCTTGTTGTCGTAGACGTAGCCGTCGGGCCTGACCTGCTCCAGGTAGAGGTCGGTGACGTCGGCGCCGAGGTTGGTCAGGCCCCAGGCGATGTCGGCGTTGTGGCCGATAACCACGCCGGGCATGCCCGAGAAGGTGTAGCCGGCGACGTCGTACTGGCACTGGGCCGAGACGGTGCGGCAGTGCAGACCCATCTGGTACCAGACCGAGGGGAGCTGCGGGGACAGGTGCGGGTCGTTGGCGAGGAGCGGCTTGCCGGTGGTCGTGTACTTGCCCGAGACCACCCAGGAGTTCGAGCCGATGCCGCTGCCGTTGGGGCCGAGGATCGCCGGGATCTCGTCCAGGGTCTTGGAGAGGGCGGTCAGCTGCGTGCGCAGACCGGCGCCCGCGCCCTGGGCGGTGGAGTTGCCGGCGAGGCCGGGGGAACCGTTGCCGGCGGTGCCGGTGCCGGTGCCGCCCGTACCGCCGGTGCCGGTGCCGCCCGTACCGCCGGTGCCGGTGCCGCCCGTACCGCCGGTGCCGGTGCCGGCCGTGCCGGTGCCCGTGCCGCCGGTGGTGCCGCCGGTGCCGGTACCCGTACCGCCGGTGGTGCCGCCGGTGCCCGTGCCCGAGCCGTTACCGGTCGAGCCCGTGCCGGTACCGGTGCCGGTGCCGCCGGGGGTGCCCGCGGGGGCGTACTTGCCGCCGGCGACGGTGCCGCCCTCGACGATCGGCTTGTTCCGGTCGAAGGGGTACGGCGGGTACAGCTCGTCGATCTGCTGCTGCGAGAGCGACGAAGCCATCAGCGAGCGGTCGATCTCGTCCTGCATGTTGCCGCGCAGGTCCCAGGCCATGGCCTTGAGCCAGGCCACCGAGTCGACCGGCGTCCACTTCTCGGGCGCGTAGTCGTCGGTGAGCTTGAGGGCCGCGTGCTCGACGGAGAGGTCCTTGCCGGACTTCCCCTTCAGGTACGCGTTGACCCCGTCGGCGTAGGCCTGGAGGTACTTCTTCGTCTCGGGTGAGAGCTTGGTGTCGTACTCGGCCTGCGCGACCTGACGCCAGCCCAGCGTGCGCAGGAAGGCGTCGGTCTCCACCTGGCCGGAGCCGAACATCTCCGACAGGCGGCCGGAGGTCATGTGACGGCGTACGTCCATCTCCCAGAACCGGTCCTGCGCGTGGACGAAGCCCTGCGCGCGGAAGAGGTCGTCGTCGTTGTCGGCGTAGAGCTGGGGGATCCCGTGCTCGTCGCGCTTGACCTCGACGGTCCCGGTCAGGCCGGGGACCTTGAGGGAGCCGGTGGTCTGCGGGAAGGAGGCGCGCACGGTGTCCGCGCTCCAGTACGCGCCGTAGCCGAGGCCCGCCAAGAGCGCCAGGACCATGACGAGCACGAGCAGGCGTGCGCGTGCGCGTCGTCCCTTCTTCTTGACGGGAGGTCCGGATTCTGTGGCGGGCATCGCTGTCCTTAGAGGGGCAGGGTGGTCCTGGCAGTACTGGGAGCAACCATAGGCGCAGGACCGGCTCCGGTGATCCGCCAGGGGTCGGGCTGCCGAGGACAGGGGCCGGTGGGCGTTTCACAATGTGAGGAGCGCGTCAAGAAATCGTCAACTATTAGGTAAGGTAACGAAGTACTTGCCGACCGCGCCCGCGAGGATCCATCCGCCCCGGCGCCACGAGGAAAGGCCGCCCGCTGACTGTCCACACGCTCAATGAGCTCCTGCTGGTCTGCTCGCTCGTCCTGCTCGTCGCCGTCGCGGCGGTGCGCATCTCCTCACGCAGCGGCCTCCCCAGCCTGCTCATCTATCTCGGCATAGGCGTGGCGATAGGCCAGGACGGCATAGGCAACGTCGTGTTCGACAACGCCGAGCTGACCCAGGTCATCGGCTATGCCGCGCTCGTCGTGATCCTCGCCGAGGGCGGTCTGGGCACCAAGTGGAAAGAGATCAAGCCGGCGCTGCCGGCGGCGATCGTACTGTCGCTGGTCGGCGTCGCGATCAGCGTGGGCGTGACGGCGGCGGGCGCGCACTACCTCGTGGGGCTGGAGTGGCGCCAGGCGCTGCTGATCGGCGCGGTCGTCTCCTCGACCGACGCCGCGGCCGTCTTCTCCGTCCTGCGCAAGGTCCCGCTCCCCTCGCGGGTGACGGGCGTGCTGGAGGCGGAGTCGGGATTCAACGACGCCCCGGTGGTCATCCTGGTCGTGGCCTTCTCGACGGTCGGACCGGTGGACGAGTGGTACCTGCTGCTCGGCAAGATCGCGCTGGAACTGACCATCGGCGCCGCGATCGGCCTGGCGGTGGGCTTCCTGGGGGCGTACGGCCTGCGGCACGTGGCACTGCCCGCCTCGGGTCTGTACCCGATCGCGGTGATGGCGATCGCCGTGACCGCGTACGCGGCCGGCGCGATGGCGCACGGCTCCGGCTTCCTCGCCGTCTACCTGGCGGCGATGGTGCTGGGGAACGCGAAGCTGCCGCACTGGCCGGCCACGCGCGGGTTCGCGGACGGGCTCGGCTGGATCGCGCAGATCGGCATGTTCGTGCTGCTGGGCCTGCTGGTGACCCCGCACGAGCTGGTGAACGACTTCTGGCCCGCCGTGATCATCGGACTGGTGCTGACGATGGTGGCGAGGCCGCTGGAGGTGTTCGTCAGCCTGATCCCGTTCCGCCTGCCCTGGCAGGAGAAGACGCTGATGTCGTGGGCGGGGCTGCGCGGCGCCGTGCCCATCATCCTGGCGACCATCCCGATGGTGTCGGGGATCGAGGGCAGCGACCGGGTCTTCAACATCGTCTTCGTGCTCGTCGTCGTCTACACCCTGGTGCAGGGGCCGACGCTGCCGTGGCTCGCGCGCAAGCTGAACCTCGGCGACACGGACGAGACCGCCTCCGACCTCGGGATCGAGTCGGCGCCGCTGGAGAAGCTGCGCGGCCACCTGCTGTCGTTCGCGATCCCGCCCGCGTCGCGGATGCACGGCGTCGAGGTCGGTGAGCTGCGCCTGCCGGCCGGGGCGTCGGTGACGTTGGTGGTGCGGGACGCGAAGAGCTTCGTGCCGTCGCCGTCGACCGTGCTGCGGCGGGGGGACGAGCTGCTGGTGGTGGCCACCGACCCGGTGCGCGACGCGGCGGAGGCGCGGCTGCGCGCGGTGGCGCGCGGCGGCAAGCTCGCGGGGTGGCTGGGGACGGGCGGGGCGACGTCCCTGTAGACGCCCGAGGAGGGATGGGCGGGCGGCCGGGCGGTCACTCACCGGCCGTTCATTCGTTCGTCGCATCCTCCCGGGTCCTGCGATCGGGGGGCGGAACCGGCCCTCGAAGGCGTCACCCTGGGTGCGCGGCGTCACTTTGGGTGACAAATGCCCCTCGCGGTCGGGGGTTTTTACGGCCCCATGGTGGCGTCGGCGAAGATTTTC
This sequence comes from Streptomyces sp. NPDC048606, assembly GCF_040650855.1. NCBI lineage: Bacteria > Bacillati > Actinomycetota > Actinomycetes > Kitasatosporales > Streptomycetaceae > Streptomyces > Streptomyces sp. NPDC048606. The sequence goes on from NZ_JBEZIB010000009.1 coordinate 188,259, forward strand.
CGTTAGAGCAGCGCTCTAATTCGGCCATTTTCGGTGGCGTCTCGGCCGGATTGCCCCTATATCAAGGGCCAGGGAATGCAAAGCTCCAGTTAATCGCAGGTGAAGACACGAGTTGTCAGCGCAATCACAGGGCGTGGTAGTGAATCCCCCTGTACGATGAAGGCACACCACATCGAACCAACTCTGCCTGACGCAGAGCTGGCGCGACCGCAAAGCGGCCGTGGCACCCTCCCGCAGTGGGGCGCCCAGGTATCACTCGGTTCTGCGCAAGAGGACAGCTCTCGGGGCTCCCACATGTACGGGTGCGGTCGCTCACAAGGCGGCCCATCGTCCGCAGACGGGGACGCTCTACCAGGCAGCGGAAAGGCCAGGCCGTGACATCCGCGGTCACGACCGACAAGTCCGCCACGTCCACCCGCCCCGGCTACGGGCAGCTGCTGCGCACGCCCGGTGCCCTCGGCTTCGTCCTCCCCGGCTTCGCCGCCCGCCTGCCCTTCGGCATGCTGACGATCAGCATCCTGCTGCTCGTCCAGCACGCGACCGGCTCCTACGGCGACGCCGGCATCGTCTCCGCCGTCACCGGCGTCTCCATGGCCCTGTTCGCGCCGGTCATGGGCAAGTTCACCGACCGCCGCGGCCAGAGCGCCGTCCTCGTCCCGGTCGTCCTCGTCCACGCCACCGCGGTCTCCGCTCTGACCGCGCTGGCGCTCCTCGGCGCCCCCCTGTGGGCGCTCGCGCTGGCCGCCGTCCCGGCCGGCGCGTCGGTCCCGCAGGTCGGCCCCATGGTCCGGTCGCGCTGGGCCGCCAAGCTGGAGGGCTCGCCGCTGCTGCCGACGGCCGCCGCGTTCGAGTCCGTCACCGACGAGTTCACCTTCGTCGTCGGCCCCGTGCTCGCCACCGCCCTGTGCACCGGCATCCACCCGGCGGCCGGCCTGGCCACCGAGGCGGCCCTGACGTTGCTCGGCGGCCTGTTCTTCGCCGCCCAGCGCGCCACCGAGCCGAAGCTCGCCGCGGCCGCCGCCAACGGCGAGCAGCACGCCTCCGCGCTGTCCTTCCCGGGCCTGCGCGTCCTGATCGTCGCGTTCCTCGGGATCGGCGCCGTCTTCGGCGGCATGCAGATCTCCCTGGCCGCCTTCTCCAGCGAGATCGGCAACCCGGGCGCCAACGGCCTGCTCTACGGCATCTTCGCCGCGGGCAACATGACCGCCGGCATCGCCATGGGCGCCATCGCCTGGAAGATCGGCCCGCGCCGTCGCCTGATCCTCGGCTACATCGGCCTCACCGCCGCCGCGTCGGTCCTGTGGGCCGCGCACTCGGTGGTCCTGCTGGGCGCCCTCGGCCTGGTCGTGGGTCTGTGCATCGCCCCCGCGCTGATCACCGGCTACACCATGGTCGAGCAGCTCATCCCGGCCGCGTCGCGCACCGAGGCCTTCACCTGGCTGACCGGCGCCGTCGCCTTCGGGCAGGCCGTCGCCGTGATCGTGGCCGGCCGCCTGACGGACGCCCACGGGTCCTCGTACGGCTTCCTGGTCCCCCTCGTGGCGACCGCGCTCGCGCTGGCCACGCTGCTGACGCTGCGCTCGAAGCTGGCCCCGAAGGCCCCGAGCCGGGTAGTGAACTCGTCCGCGCGCACCGCCCCCGCGGCCGCGCCGGCCGCCGAGCGTAACCGGGTGAACGAGCGTGGCATCGGTCACCGCACGCCGGTGACGGTGGACTGATCCGCCGGAATACGTCACCATGGAGCGTCGTTAGCACTCATCGAGTCAGAGTGCCAGGAGGAAATTCGTGCCGACCTACCAGTACCAGTGCACCGAGTGCGGTGAGGGCCTTGAGGCCGTGCAGAAGTTCACCGATGACGCGCTGACCGTGTGCCCGAGCTGCGACGGACGCCTGAAGAAGGTGTTCTCCGCCGTCGGCATCGTGTTCAAGGGTTCCGGTTTCTACCGGAACGACAGCCGTGGCGCCTCGTCGAGCAGCACGCCCGCTTCGAAGTCGTCCTCGTCGTCGTCTTCCACGTCCACGACGACGACGTCGACCGCCGCTCCCGCCTCCTCGTCCTCCTCGACGTCGGCCGGCACGAGCAGCAGCTCCACCTCGGCCGCCTGAGGCAGGCCGTTCCGTACGCCTTTCCGCGAGGCCCCGTACGCCCTTCCGGGCTGCGGGGCCTCGCGCGTGCCAGGGCCCGTGTGCGCCGTCGGGAAGCCCCGTTAGGGTGGCGCCATGGTGAACGCAGAGATCGGCGTAATCGGCGGTTCGGGCTTCTACTCCTTCCTGGAGGACGTCTCCGAGATCCGGGTCGAGACGCCCTACGGCGCCCCGAGCGACTCCCTGTACGTGGGCGAGCTGGCCGGGCGCCAGGTGGCGTTCCTGCCGCGTCACGGCAAGAGCCACACCGTGCCGCCCCACAAGATCAACTACCGGGCGAACCTGTGGGCGCTGCGTTCGGTCGGCGTCCGCCAGGTGCTCGGCCCGTGCGCGGTCGGCGGCCTGCGGGCCGAGTACGGTCCCGGCACGCTGTTGGTGCCGGACCAGCTGGTCGACCGTACGAAGTCCCGCGCCCAGACCTTCTTCGACGGCGAACCGCTGCCCGACGGCACGGTCCCCAACGTCGTGCACACGACCTTCGCCGACCCCTACTGCCCCGTCGGGCGTTCCGTCGCCCTCGCGGCGGCGCGGGGCCGTGACTGGGAGCCGGTGGACGGCGGCACCATGGTCGTCATCGAGGGGCCGCGGTTCTCCACGCGCGCCGAGTCGCGCTGGCACGCGGCGGCCGGCTGGTCGGTGGTCGGCATGACCGGGCACCCGGAGGCGGTCCTCGCGCGTGAGCTGGGGCTCTGCTACACGTCGATGGCGCTGGTCACGGACCTGGACGCGGGCGCCGAGACGGGTGAGGGGGTCTCACACACCGAGGTCCTGAAGGTGTTCGGGGAGAACGTCGGCCGGCTGCGCGAGGTCCTCTTCGACGCGGTGGCGGCGCTTCCGGCGACCGCGTCGCGCGACTGCCTGTGCACGCACGCCCACGACGGCTGGGACCTGGGCATCGAGCTCCCGTGACCGACGGGCCCCGGCGGTCCACCGACTCGGCCCCGCGCCGCCCGCTCCCCGCGCGCGCGGAGCGGGCGGGCCGTGAGGGGCAGGCGGGTCGCGCGGGGCGCGCCGGCCGTGCGGGGTGGGCGGTGCGGGTGATGGCCGCCGGGGTCGTCGTCCTGCTCGGAGTCCTCTCCGGATATTTCCTCGCCGTCGGTTACCTGGCCGAGCCGGGCCGGACCGACACCCGGGCGCACTCCGCGATCGGCGCGGGACTCGGCCTGTTCACCGGCGCCCTCGCAGCGCTCGTGACCTGGGCGTTCGTCGCGACGGGTCGACTGCGGTCCTGGTGGTTGTGGCCGCCCGTGCTGCTGATCGGCGCGGCGCTGCTGCGGCTGACGGTGTGGGCTCCCCCGCCCTACGGGTCGCCGTTGCCATAGGGGCGGCCGCCTCGGATCCGAGGCGGATCCGTGGCGGTTCCCGCGCCGGTGTCACATCCGGCGGCGCCGGCTTGTCTGCGTGGGTGAAGGACGTTCGAGAGCCTTCCGGATCGAAGGAAGCCGTCATGCCGCGCATCTCGCTCACCCCGCCCCGCACCCTCCTCATGCGTGTCCTGTCCTGGTACTCGCGCCGTACCTACGGCAAGGTCCTGGACCCCGGACTGGCGCTCGGTCACAACCCGCGCGTGCTGGTCTCCTACCTCCGGCTCGAACGGCGGGTCGCGAAGTGGAACAGGCTCGACGCCGACCTGGGGCACCTCGCCGTGATGGCCTGCGCCGCCCGCATCAACTGCTCGTGGTGCATGGACTTCGGCTACTGGGAGGGGCACGAGCGGGGCTTGGCGCCGGAGAAGATCAAGCGGGTTCCGCGGTGGAGGGAGCACCGCGAGGTGTTCACCGGGCTGGAACTGCTGGTCATGGAGTACGCGGAGGCCATGACCGAGACCGAGCCGGCCGTCACCGACGAGCTCGCGGCCGAGCTGGTCGCGCGGCTTGGCGAGGAGGCGTTCGTCGAGCTGACCGCCGTGGTCTCGCTGGAGAACTGGCGGTCGCGGATCAACAGCGCCCTGGGGCTGACCAGCCAGGGGTTCTCGGAGGCCTGCCAGGTGCCGGGCGTTCGCGCGTGAGGCGGATTCCGCGCCCAAGGCGGGTGGTCTGCCGGGAGGTTCACCTCCGAGGGTGACGGCGTTGTCCACAACCTGGGGATCGTCCACAGGCCCCGACGGAGGCCGGCGAAAAGGCGGAACGTGGGAGATGTCCGGGCGCCTGCCCGGACATCGGATCTCGACCCACCCGGCGGTGACCTCATGTCCAGGACCCCTTCCCCTTCCTCGTCCCCCTCCCCGTCTCCTTTCCCTTCGTCTTCCGACGCGGCCCCCTCCCCCACGTGCCCGCCCTCGCGTACGTGTCGCCCCGGCCGGCCCGTTCCGCCCTTCCCCCCGCTGGGCGTGGGCCGGGGTGCGGGGCGGCTGCGGCGCGCGGTGCGGCGTAGGCGGCGGGTCGCCTCGGCCGGGTTGGCGGTGGTCGCGGCGGCCCTCGCGGTGGGCGGGGCGGAGGCACGGGCCTCGCGCGGTGCGGCCGCCACGCCGGCGGTGAAGCCGCCGCCCGCCGCGGCGCGGATGGTGTCGGCCCCGGTCAGGATCGCGGACGCGGCGACGGTGCGGCTGCTGCGCGCGGGCGACCGCGTGGACGTGGTCGCGGTGGAGCGCGGCGGACCGCCGAAGGTGGTGGCGGCGGGGGCCCGTGTGGCCGAAGTGCCCGTTCCGGACGCGGGTGTCGGGGACGGTGGGGCGCTGGTGGTGCTGTCCGTGCCCAGGGAAACGGCGCGGGCTCTGGTGGGCGCCGGCGCGGTGGCACGTCTGGCGGTGGCGTTGTGTTGATTCGCACAGAAACCCAGTCAAGTCACCTTGGCGTGGGCATCGATTGGACACGCCGTGCGTGGACTGCCGTAGTTTTCGGAACCGTTGGTTCCGAGATCGGCAGTTCCGAGGAAAGGCTCAGTGGTGAGCGAGAAGAAGAAGGAGAGCGTCCTGGCGGGCTTCAAGGCCTTCCTGATGCGCGGCAACGTGGTGGACCTGGCGGTGGCCGTGGTCATCGGCGCCGCGTTCACGAACATCGTGAACTCGATCGTGAAGGGCATCATCAGCCCTCTCGTGGGTGCCATCGGCACAAAAAACCTGGATGTCTACACCTCGTGTCTGAAAGCACCCTGTGGGGTCGACGCGAAGGGCGAGCCGACCGGCGTGAACATCATGTGGGGCTCCGTGCTCAACGCCACGCTGACCTTTCTGATCACCGCGGCGGTCGTGTACTTCCTGATGGTCCTGCCGATGGCGAAGTACCTCGCCAAGCAGGAGGCGCGCCGCAAGGCGAAGGAAGGCGTCCAGGAGACGATGGAGATCACCGAGCTGGAGGTGCTCAAGGAGATCCGGGACGCCGTCGTCGCCCAGCGGGGGGCCAACGGCGGCCCGACGCCGGGGGCGCGCGACGCGTTCTGACCGTTCCGCCGGTTCAGATGTGGTGCGGGGGCTTCTCGTCGAGGAATCGGGCCAGGTCGGCCGCGCTTCCGCCGGCGGGCGGCCGCTCGCCCCAGCCCCGGTCGGTGTCGTCCGAGGACTGCTGGTCCAGCGGGTCGTCGAAGACGAGCCGCGGCCTGGGCCGGGGCGCGGACTCCGGGCGGCCGGTGGATTCCGGCTTCGACTCGGCCGCGGCGGCGGGCGTGGACTGCGGATCGGAGGAGGGGGCGGCGCTGCTCATGCCTCAAGGGTACGACCGCCCCCGGTACCGGTCCGGGTCAGCTGGGGGCCTCGGCGCCCTTGCGGGCGTAGAACCACCAGCACACGGCGAGGCAGGTCGCGTAGAAGCCGATGAACAGCCACAGGGCGCTGGTGACGGCCATGGCCGCGAACATGGCGGGGATGAAGAAGAACCCGTAGGCGGCGATGGCGGAGGAGAAGCCGGTGACCGCGCCCGCCTCCATCTCCGACTGCTTGAGCGCGGCCGCCTGCTCCTGGGGGCCCTGGCCCTGGACCTGGCGCATGTGCTGGTCGCGGAAGATCACCGGGATCTGTCGGAAGGTCGAGCCGTTGCCCAGTCCGGAGAAGGCGAAGGCCACCAGGAAGCCGATGAAGAAGGCCCAGAAGTTGCCCTGGTCGCTGCCGGAGGGCAGGGCGAAGATGACGACGACCAGTGCGGCGGCCATGCCGACGAAGGACAGCATGGTCACCCTGGCGCCGCCGATCCGGTCGGAGAGCCAGCCGCCGCCCCAGCGCATGAGCGCGCCGATGAACGGCCCGATCCAGGCGTAGGTCGTCGCCTGGTAGCCCTGCGCCTCGAAGTTGTTCTTGATGAGGAGGGGAAGGCCGGCGGCGAATCCGATGAAGGAGCCGAAGGTGCCGACGTAGAGCCAGGTCATCAGCCAGTTGTGCTTGCGCTTGAAGATGATCTTCTGCTGGCTGAAGGGGGCGGCGGCCACCTTGAGGTCGTTCATCAGGAACCAGGCGAGCACGGCCATGATCACCAGGAGCGGCACCCACAGGAAGGCCCCGTTCTGGAGCCAGATGTCCGTGTCGTTCTTCGTGTCGCGCTGCGGACCGCCCGCCGGGGCGCCGAGCACGGCCGCGGTGATGACGAGCGGCGCGACGAGTTGGACGACGCTCACGCCGAGGTTGCCGAGGCCGCCGTTGAGGCCGTTGGCGCTGCCCTTCTCCCGCTTGGGGAAGAAGAAGCCGATGTTGGCCATGGAGGAGGCGAAGTTGGCGCCGCCGATGCCGCAGACGGCCGCGATGAGGGCCAGTTCCCAGTAGGGGGTGCCGGAGTCCTGGAGGGCGAAGCCCAGCCACAGCATGGGGACGACGAGGATCAGCGTGCTGAAGGCCGTGAACTTCCGCTCGCCGAAGATCGGTCCGATGAAGGTGTACAGGATCCGGAAGGTGCCGCCGGTGATGCCGGGGATGGCGGTGAGCCAGAAGAGCTGCGACTGGGAGAAGGCGAAGCCCACGTCGTTCAGCTTGACGACGGTGACCGACCAGACCTGCCAGACCACGAAGCCGAGCATCAGCGCGGGGATGGACACCCACAGGTTGCGCTGGGCGACCCGGCGGCCCGTGGACTGCCAGAAGGCGTCGTCTTCGGGGCGCCAGTCTCCGATGGTGGCGCCCGGCTTGTAGGTCTCGGCGCGGTGCGATCGGACCGTGGGCGGGGTGGGCGTGGGTATCGACATGGTCATCGGTCCTTCGGGTCGAGGAGCCACAGGCCGAGCACGACGAGGAAGGACAGGACCAGGAATCCAGCCCCCCACCAGGCCGTTCCGGTGTTGCCCTTCATCCACTCGTTGACGGTGACGGTCAGCGCCCAGAGCTGTCCGATCACGACGGTGAGGGCCAGGGCGAGACGGGCGTTCAGCTTCGAGGAACGCTCCGGTTCCTGTTCGGTGCCGGCGCCCGGCCCCGGGCCGGTGTGGCGGATCCGGGGGTCGCCGTAGCCGCTGGTGGGGCGGATCTGCGGGTACCGCTCGCGTACGGGGCGGTTCAGCCGCGGGTCGGCGCTGCCGGGCCGGTAGTCGGGGCGGGGAGGTGGCTGCGCTTGGCTCACGTCTGTCCCCTCTCGGTCGTGGTGGCGAGGTCGGCCCCGGGGCAGCCCAGTCGGCGGGCCGTCTCGGGCCGGGTCTCGGCGAACTGCCGGCAGAGGGCTTCTCTGACCGGTTCTCCCGACCGGGCGGTGGCGATGGCCCAGACGCTGCCGTCGGGCTGCTCGGTCAGGAAGATCCTGGGGAGGGGGCGGGGCGGGGGGCCCGCGGTGACCTCACCGGTGCGGGCGTCGAAGACGCCCTCGTGGCAGGGGCAGTAGAGCTCGCCGTCGGCGCCGCGGTCCTCGCGCCACAGCACGGCGCAGGCCAGGTGGGTGCAGACGGCCGAGTAGCCGACCAGGGTGCCGTCGGCGAGGCGTACGGCCAGGGCTCGGTCCTCGTCCTCGGGGAAGCGGAAGGCGATCGACTGGCCGGGCGCCAGCTGGTCGGCGACCTTCTTGGCCTCGGGCGCGCCCTCGCTGTCGCCGTGTCGGTGCAGGATGCCGGCGGCGACGCCGATGCCTCCGATGGCGAGGCCGCCGGAGACGGTGGCGACGATCCGGAGGTAGTCGCGGCGCGTGGTGAGTGAGTCGGCGCTGATGCGGTCGCGCAACCGCTCGGCGGCCTCGTCGCCGTCGGGGCCGTCGGGGCCGGGGGTGGGTGCCGGCTGGTCGGTGAGGGTCATCGCACATCCACCCCATTGATCTCGACGACGGGCAGCCCGCCGGGGACGGGCCACTGGACCTTGTCGGCGGGGACGACCATCGCCACACCGGTGCTGACGACGACGTCGCCGAAGGCGAAGGAGTCGGCGACCTGCACGCCGGGCCGCTCGGCCTGGAGCTCTTCGAGCGTTCCGTAGAAGAGGGCCCCGGTCGGGCAGACGGTGGCGCACATGGGGGCCAGGCCGTAGGCGGTGCGGTCGTAGCAGAGGTTGCACTTCATCTGGAGCTTCGCCTGGAGGTCGATCTTCGGGACGCCGAAGGGGCAGGCGTTGACGCAGTTGGCGCAGCCGATGCAGCGGGTGGTGTCGGCCTGTTGGACGACTCCGTCGGCGGTGACGAGGATCGCGTCCGCGGGGCAGACCTCGGCGCAGGGGGCTACGGGGTCCTCGCAGTGCATGCAGACCGTCGGGAGGGAGGCGACGGACTGGCCGGGGTCGGTGTAGTCGAGGTGAATCATCGACTTGCCGCGGTGGGAGTCGCATTCGCGGCAGGCCGAGACGCAGGCCTGGCAGCCGATGCAGCGGCCGGGGTCGATGAAGATGGTGCGTCCCATCATGGCGGCGTCAGCTCCTCTCCGCCGTGCCGCGGCCCTGTGGGGAGGTGGGCGGCAGGGGGTCGTCGCGCGAGACCTGCGTTTCCGGGTAGGCCTGCCGGCCGGGTGCCGTCGGCGGGGCGGGGACGTCGTCGACGCGCTCGGCCGACTCGATGCGGGCGGCGCACACCTTGTACTCGGGGATCTTCGAGCGGGGGTCGAGGGCGTCGATGGTGAGGGCGTTCGCGGAGGTCGGGAAGGGCCAGTGGTACGGGATGAACACCGTGTCGGGGCGGATGGCCTCGGTGACCAGGGCCGGGAAGACCTCGCTGCCGCGGCGGGTGACGACCCGCACGGGGTCTCCGTTGCTGAAGCCGTGCGAGGGATGGACCTCGACCCAGGGGCGCGGGGTCTGTTCGACGAGAGCGCCGAGGCGGCGGGTCTGGTTGCCGGACAGGAAGTGCGCGACGGTGCGGCCGGTGGTGAGGGAGAGCGGGAACTCCTCCGTGTAGGCGTCCATCGGCGGGTGCCATTCCACGACCTGCATGTGGATCTTGCGGTCGGGGTGGTAGGTGCGGCCGTCCTCGAAGAGGCGCGGGGTGCCGGGGTGCTCGGTGGAGGGGCAGGGCCAGGCGATGCCGCCGGTGGCTTCGAGGCGGTCGTAGGTGATGCCGTAGTAGTCGTTGACGGTGCCGGCGGAGGCGATGCGCAGTTCTTCGAACACCTCGCGGGAGCCGGGGAAGGCGAAGTGGTCGCCTGCGCCGAGCCGGCGGGCGAGTTCGCAGATGACCCAGGTGTCGGTGCGGACACCGGCGGGGGGCTCCTGGGCCTTGTTGTGCTTGACGACGCGGGCCTCGGCGTTGGCCATCACGCCCTCGTCCTCGGCCCAGGTGGTGACGGGGAAGACGACGTGGGCGTTGGCGGCCGTCTCGGAGAGGAAGAAGTCGAACTGGGCGTGGAACTCGGCGGTGTCGTAGCCGTCCTTGACGACGGCGTAGTTGGGCAGGGAGACGAAGGGGTTGTTGCAGATGCCGATGAGACCGCGGATCTCGCGGCGTTGCATCTGCCAGACCATCTCCATCATGGAGGTTCCGGCTCCGGGGAGCTCGGACTCTTCGATGCCCCAGATGCGGCAGATCTGCGCGCGGTGTTCGGGGTTGGTGATGGAGCGGCCGCCGGGCAGCAGGTCGGACTTCTGGCCGTGTTCGCGGCCGCCCTGTCCGTTGCCCTGGCCGGTGATGGTGCCGTAGCCGGCGCCGGGCTTGCCGATGTTGCCGGTGGCGACGCACAGGTTGATGACGGAGAGGCAGTTCTCCACACCCTGTGAGTGGTGCTCGATGCCGCGCGCGTGCCAGGCCATGGCCTTGCCGGCGCCGGCGAAGGTGCGGGCCACCCGGACGATCTGGTCGGCGGGGATGCCGCAGATCTCGGCGGCGCGGGCGGGTGGGTAGTCGGCGACGGTGGCCTTGACCTCGTCCCAGCCGGTGGTGTGCGCGGCGAGGTAGGTCTCGTCGGTGAGTCCCTCCGCGACGATCACGTGCAGGACCGAGTTGAAGAACGCGGAGTCGGTGCCGGGCTTGAGGGCGACGTGGATGTCGGCGGTGCGGGCGATGGCCGTTTCGCGGGGGTCGACGACGATCAGGGTCGCGCCGCGGTCCCGTGCGCCCCAGAGGTACTGGGTCATCACGGGGAAGCACTCCCCGACGTTGGATCCGGCGATGAGCAGGCAGTCGGTGAGGAGGATGTCCGAGAAGGGGTTGCCGGCCCGGTCGATGCCGAAGGCGAGTTTGTTGGCGCCGGCGGCGCTGACCATGCACAGGCGGCCGTTGTAGTCGACGTGCTTGGTCTTGAGGGCGACCCGGGCGAATTTGCCGACGAGGTAGGTCTTCTCGGAGAAGAGGCTGGCGCCTCCGAGGAGCCCGAAGGCGTCGTTGCCGTGGGCGCTCTGGATGCGGCGGATCTCGGAGACGGTGAAGTCGAGGGCCTCGTCCCAGGAGCACTCGCGGAACTCCTCGTCGCGGGAGCGTCGCATGAGGGGCGCGGTGAGCCGGTCGGGGTGGTTGACCTGTTGGTATGCGTTGATGCCCTTGGGGCACAGCCGCATGCGGTTGATGTCGTGGTTGCGGGGTTCGACGCCGAAGACCTTGCCGGCTCGGTCGACCCGTAGGTACATGCCGCACTGCACGCCGCAGAAGCAGCAGTGGGTGGGGACGAGGGTCTCGCCGTTCTGGTCGGCGTGCCACTGGTCGGCGGGGATGCCGCCGGCGTCGCGGAAGTTGCGGGTGCCGGGCGGGGCGATGGCCGGGTCGAGCGGCAGGTGGGCGGCCGGCTTGGCGGGGTCCGTCGCGGTCACTTGAAGCCCTTCTTGACGTGGCTCAGGTAGGCGTTGCCGCGCAGTACCCGCTTGCAGCGCGGGCAGTATTCGACGAAGGCGTTGAAGTCGAGCTTCAGGTCGCTCATGGTGCCGCGGAGGTTCTCGACGTAGGGCGTGGTGTCGATGGGTTCGCCGCAGCGCTTGCAGGCGAAGACCTGTTCGTCCTGGCGGGCCGTGTACTTGAACAGCTGCATGCCGACGGCGGCGGGGCGCTGGACGATGTGGAAGAACTTCCCGAAGGGGATGTAGATGAGCGTGAAGACCACCGAGACCATGTGCAGGATCGCCAGGAACTCGTAGCCGCCGCCGTGCAGGAAGATCGAGGAGAAGGTGAGGAGCAGGCCGGTCACCGAGATCACGATGAGGCAGATCAGCGGGAGCAGGTCGTAGGCGAAGCGTTGTCCGGTGATGGCTCCGCGGTCCTTCATGCGGCGCCACAGGAAGTAGGAGGCGCCGGGGATGACGAGGACGGCGGCGACGTCCAGGCCGTGGAACATGAGCCAGCCGACGATGTTCAGGGAGTCGAAGCCGAGGACTTTGAAGCCCCAGATCCTCATCTCGTAGCCGGGGCCGGAGCCGGTGGCGGAGGTGAAGGTGAACCAGCCCCAGGTGAGGGGGAAGGTGATCGCGGCGGCGAGCAGGCAGCCCCAGAAGATGAGCTGGTGGGCGGCCCAGCGGGAGCGGGAGCGGGCGCCGAGGAACTTCTGGAAGCCGAGGTAGGTCGCGATCATCCTCGGCAGGGCGGTGGGTGCCTTCTTGAAGTTGGCGACCGAGAAGAAGCTGCCGAAGCCCTTCTTGAAGAGTCGGCGTGCGCCGGGGGCGGAGACCCAGACGGTGTACCGGTAGGCGACGCCGAAGGCGAGGAAGACGGTGGCGACGGCGTAGGGCAGCAGGGCCGAGTCGAAGTCCCGCAGCAGGCGGCTGCCGAGGACGATCGCGGCGATGAGCAGCAGGGAGACGACGACGCCGGCGAGGGTGGCCCGTGCGGTGACGTTCCGGGTGGGGGCCGGCGGTGGCGTCTCGGACGGCCCCGGTGTGGGGGGCGGGGCTTCGGCGAGGACTTCTGCGGGCTCGGACACAGCACCACGCTAGGCGGAAAGGTGTGGTTCGGCCCGTTATGTGGACCTTACGGTTACTCCGAACGGGGCAGGTGGTCGAGGTGGGCGTACGGGGCGGGACGTGCGGGTCAGACGGCCGTCAGTCCGTGCGCCGCGAAGATCGCCTTGGCCTCGGTCAGCTGCGCGGCGCTGGGCGAGGGCGTGTCGTGGAGGGTGAAGGGCATGTCCAGCGCCTCCCATTTGCTCTCGCCGAGCTTGTGGAAGGGCAGTACGTCGACCCGTGAGACGTTGCCGAGGGCGCCGGCGAAGGCCGCGACGCCTTCGACGTTGTCGGGTGCGTCGGTCAGGCCCGGTACCAGGACGAAGCGCAGGTGGACCTCCTTGCCGAGGTCGGCGAGGCGGCGGGCGAAGTCCAGGGTGGGTTCCAGCGGGCGCCCCGTGACGCGGCGGTAGGTCTCGCGGTCCCAGGACTTGATGTCGAGGAGGACCAGGTCGGTGTCGCGCAGGAGGGCGTCGGTGGCGCGGGCGCCGAGGAAGCCGGAGGTGTCGAGGGCGGTGTGCAGTCCGAGTTCGTTCTTCATGCGGTGCAGCAGTTCGCCGGCGAACACGGGCTGGAGCAGCGGTTCGCCGCCGGAGACGGTGGCGCCGCCGCCGGAGGCGGAGATGAACCGGGTGTACTTGCGGGCCTCGGCGATGACGGCGTCAGCGGAGGTGCGCTTGCCGTTGCGCATGCGCATGGTGTCGGGGTTGTGGCAGTACAGGCAGGTGAGGGGGCAGCCGGCGAGGAAGGTGACGAAGCGCGTGCCGGGGCCGTCGACTCCGGTGGAGAGGTCCCAGGAGTGCACCGAGCCTTCGCTGGGGCGCTGTGTCGCGGCGGCGGCCGGGGTCTGTCCGGCGCTGACGGGAACCGCCGCCGCGGGGCCGATGGGCAGGCTCGTACCGAAGAGGACGGTCATGGCGGATGCTCCGGTCGTCGTGGGCGGTCTGTCGGGTCTGTCGGGTCTGTCGGTCGTCGTACTGCCCGGGGGTGCGGGCCGGGGGTGGTCGGGTCGCGCGGCTCCGGGGCAGGGGGTGAGGCCCGGTCCCGGGCCGCGCGGTCCGGTGGTCCGCCGCCCCGCCCGCGGTGGCGGGCGGGTGGCGGGGGCGGCCGGCTCTAGAGCGAGCCGTGGAAGGTGCGGTTCAGCACGTCGAGCTGCTGGTCGCGGGTGAGGCGGACGAAGTTCACCGCGTAGCCGCTGACGCGGATGGTCAGCTGCGGGTAGTTCTCGGGGTGCTCCATGGCGTCCATGAGGGTGTCGCGGTTGAGGACGTTGACGTTCATGTGGAAGCCGTCGACCGCCATGTAGCCGTCGAGGACGCCCGCCAGGTTCTTGATCCGCTCCTCGGGGGTGCGGCCGAGGGCGTCGGGGGTGACGGTGTTGGTCAGCGAGATGCCGTCCTCGGCGTCTTCGTAGGGGAGCTTCGCGACGGACAGGGCCGAGGTGACGTAGCCGTGGGTGTCGCGGCCGTTCATCGGGTTGGCGCCCGGGGAGAAGGGCTCGCCGGCGCGGCGACCGTCGGGGGTGTTGCCGGTCTTCTTTCCGTAGACGACGTTCGAGGTGATGGTCAGCACGGACTGGGTGTGTTCGGCGCCCCGGTACGTCTCGTGCTTGCGGACCTTCTTCATGAACTCCTCGACGAGCCAGACGGCGATGTCGTCGACGCGGTCGTCGTTGTTGCCGAAGGCCGGGTAGTCGCCCTCGATGGTGTAGTCGGTGGCGAGGCCGGTCTCGTCGCGGACGGCGGTGACCTTCGCGTACTTGATCGCCGAGAGGGAGTCCGCGGCGACGGAGAGGCCGGCGATGCCGCAGGCCATGGTGCGGCGGACGTCGCGGTCGTGGAGGGCCATCTCGATGCGCTCGTAGGCGTACTTGTCGTGCATGTAGTGGATGACGTTGAGGGCGTGGACGTAGGTCGCGGCCAGCCATTCCATCTGGTGGTCGAACTTGGCCATGACCTCGTCGTAGTCGAGGACCTCGGCGGTGAGCGCGCCGGTCTCGGGGCCGACCTGCGCGCCGGACTTCTCGTCCCGGCCGCCGTTGATCGCGTACAGCAGGGTCTTGGCGACGTTGACGCGGGCGCCGAAGTACTGCATCTGCTTGCCGACGGGCATGGCGGAGACGCAGCAGGCGATGGCGGTGTCGTCGCCGAAGCGGGGGCGCATCAGCTCGTCGGACTCGTACTGCACCGAGGAGGTGTCGATGGAGACGCGGGCGCAGAACTCCTTGAAGCCCTGGGGCAGTCGCGGCGACCAGAAGACCGTCATGTTCGGCTCGGGGGCGGGGCCGAGGTTGTAGAGGGTCTGGAGGTAGCGGAAGGAGGTGCGGGTGACCAGCGGGCGGCCGTCCTCGCCCATGCCGGCGATCGACTCGGTGACCCAGGTGGGGTCGCCGGAGAACAGTTCGTCGTACTCGGGGGTGCGCAGGAAGCGGACGATGCGGAGCTTGATGATGAAGTCGTCGACGAGTTCCTGGGCCTGCTCCTCGGTGAGGACGCCGGCCTCGATGTCACGCTGAAGGTATATGTCGACAAAGGTGGAGGTGCGGCCGAGGGACATGGCCGCGCCGTTCTGCTCCTTCACGGCGGCGAGGTAGGCGAAGTACAGCCACTGGATGGCCTCGCGTCCGGTGCGGGCGGGGGCGGAGATGTCGTGGCCGTACGAGGCGGCCATGGCCTTGAGTTCGGCGAGTGCCCGGATCTGTTCGGCGAGTTCCTCGCGCAACCGGATCGTCTCCTCCAGGGGACGGTTGCCCGCGGGAAGGGCGTTGAGCTCCTCCTTCTCCTCCTTCTTGAAGGCGATGAGGCGGTCGACGCCGTAGAGGGCGACGCGGCGGTAGTCGCCGATGATGCGTCCGCGGCCGTACGCGTCGGGGAGGCCGGTGACGATGCCGGCCTTGCGGGCGGCGCGGATCTCGGGGGTGTAGGCGTCGAAGACGCCGGCGTTGTGGGTCTTGCGGTATTCGGTGAAGACCTTCTCCAGTTCCCCGGAGACGGGGTAGCCGTAGGTCTCCAGGGCGCCGGCGACCATGCGCCAGCCACCGTAGGGCATGATCGCGCGCTTGAGCGGGGCGTCGGTCTGGAGGCCGACGATCAGGTCCTTGTCGCGGTCGATGTAGCCGGGGGCGTGGGCGGTGATCGACGAGGGGATGTCGTGGGCGATGTCGTAGACGCCCTTCTCGCGCTCCTGCGGGAACTTGTCCGTGATGGCCTTCCACACGGCGGTGGTGCGCTCGGTGGGGCCGGCGAGGAAGGAGTCGTCCCCCTCGTAGGGCGCGTAGTTCTGCTGGATGAAGTCGCGGACGTCGATGGCGTCGCGCCACAGGCCGCCCTTGAAGCCCTCCCAGGCCTGGCCGTTCTTCGTGGATTCCGCAGGAGTGGCAGTCATCGCCGGCACCTTCCGAGTCGCCTCATTGCTTGTATCCATTGCACGCCCTTTGATCGATCATTTGGGGCCGCATTGGTCCTGAGGTGGGACCCGAAAGTCCTGCGGGTTTCGGCCACGGCGCGACATCAGCCTGTTTGACCTGCTGGTTCATGAGGGACCAAGGTCCATCGTGCGCTTGTGAATGCATTCACAAGAAATGGAGAACGGGGTCGAAAATCAGACGATCCGAACCATCACGAAGCCTGTGGATATCGCGACGACGGTCGTCACGAGCCCCGGCAACATGAAGGAGTGGTTCACGACGAACCGGCCCACCCGGGTGGTGCCGGAGCGGTCGAAGTTGATGGCGGCGATGAAGGTCCCGTAGGTCGGCAGCAGGAAGTAGCCGTTGACGGCGGGCCACATGGCGATCAGGAGGGGTGCGGGTATGCCGAGCGCGAGCCCGAGGGGCATCAGGGCCTTGGTGGTGGTGGCCTGGCTGAACAGCAGTGCGGAGAGGAGCAGCAACATGACGGCGAAGAACCAGGGGTGTTCCCGGGCGACGCCTCCGAGGGCGCCGGTGATCCGGTGTTCGTTGGCGCCGATGAAGGAGAGCCCGAGCCAGGACAGGCCGAAGACTCCGATGACGGCGACGAGGCCGGAGCGGGCGACCTCGGTACCGGGTATCCGCTTGGCGTCGACGCGGCAGCACAGCAGGATCAGCGCGGCCACGGACATCATGAGGATCTCGATGGTCGCGGGCATGGACAGCGGAGCGTTGCCGACCGTGGGGCGGAGCCCGGGAAAGAGACCGCTGACGACGACGGCGACGGTCCCGCCGAGGAAGAGGTACGCCGACCGGCGCGCCCGTGGCCGCGGGGCCGGCCGCGAGCCGGCTTCGGCGGGGGCCGGGAGGTCGATGTCGCCGGTGGCCGCCTTGCGCAGGTACGCGGGGTCCTGGTCGAGCTCCCTGCCGATCCGGGACTGGACGGTGGCGGCGACGAGGATGCCCAGGAGGGTCGCGGGGACGGCGACGGCCATGATGCGCGGCAGGTTCCAGCCGTCGCCGTCGAACAGCACGATCATGGCGGCCATGGCCGCGGACACGGGTGAGGCGGTGATACCGAAGGTGGCGGCGATCGAGGAGACGGCGATGGGGCGCTCGGGGCGGACGCCTCCCTCCCGGGCCACGTCGTGGATGACGGGCAGGAGGGGGTAGAAGACGTGGGCCGTGCCGGCCCCGAGGGTGAAGGCCCAGGAGACGAGGGGGGCCACGTAGACGACCCTGCGGGGGTTGCGTCGGATCGCGCGTTCGGCGACGCCCACGAGGTGGTCGATGCCGCCGGCCGCCTCCATCGCGGCGGCTGCCGTGATCACCGCGAGGATGATCAGCATCACGTCGACGATGCCGGAGGTGTCGGCCGGGGCGACCTTGAAGACGGTCGCCAGGACGAGGACGCCCACGGCCCCCCACAGCCCCATGGCCACTCCCCCCTTGCGCGAGCCCATCGCGATGGCCGCGACCATCACGGCGAGTTGCAGGAACATGCCGAGCACGGCGTCGCCTTTCGCGGGAGGGAAGGCCCCGGGGCCGGGCCGGCCGGAGCCGGGCCGAAGCCGGGGCCGGGCGTCGGGGCCGGGGAGGTGTCGGGGCCTGGCCGGGCCGGGATGCGACCAGGCCGAGCCAGGACGGGCCAGGCCGAGCCGGGGGCCGGCCGGGGCCGGACACGGCCTCGGCCGGGGCCCGCCGGGTGGAGCCGGCCAGTCAGGGCGGGCCGCGCCGGGGGCCAGGACGGGCCCTGGGCAGGGAGGAGGCACGAGCCGGAGGAGGTCGAGCGGGGGAAGTCCGAGCTGGACGAAGGCCTGAGCGGGGAGGTCCGACTGCGGAGGCCTCAGCGGGAGGCGGTCCGAGCGGGGGCGCCCCTCCAGGGGCACCCCCGCCGTGGGGGCGAGCCAGCGGTCGGCCCCCACCGCGGGCGGTGGGCGGCGGCGGGCCGGGGGGTCAGCTGGGGGCTTCGGCGTTCTTGCGGGCGTAGAACCACCAGGCCACGACCACGCAGCTGGCGTAGAAGGCCACGAAGCCCCACATGGCGCTGGTGACGGCGAAGTTGGCGAACATCGCCGGGATGAAGAAGAAGCCGTAGGCGGCGATGGCGGCGGTGAAGCCGGTGACGGCGCCGGACTCGATCTCCGCCTGCTTGAGGGCGGCGGCGTACTCGGGGGTGCCTTCGTCGAGGCCCTTGAGGTGCAGGCCCCTGAAAATGACCGGGATCTGGCGGAAGGTCGAACCGTTGCCGATGCCGGAGAAGAAGAAGGCCGCGAGGAAGCAGAGGAAGAAGCCGGGGAAGGAGCCGGCGTCGGAGCCGCCGGGAAGGAAGTTGATCACGCCGATGATGGAGGCACCCATGCCCACGAAGGACAGGATCGTCACCCGCGCGCCGCCCAGCTTGTCGGCGATCCAGCCGCCGGCCCAGCGGGCCAGTGCGCCGAGGGCCGGGCCCATCCAGGCGTAGGTGGCGACGGAGTAGGCCGGGAAGGTGGTCTTGATCAGGAGCGGGAGGGCCGCGGCGAAGCCGATGAAGGAACCGAACGTGCCGACGTAGAGCCAGGTCATCACCCAGTTGTGCTTGCGCTTGAAGATGACCTTCTGCTGGCTGAAGGGGGTGGAGGCGACCTTGAGGTCGTTCTGGCCGAACCAGGCGATCGCGGCGAGCACGATCAGGACGGGGACCCAGACGAAGGCGGCGTTCTGGAGGTAGATCTCCGAGCCGTCGGCCTTCTTCTGGCCGGCGCCGATGGCCAGGACGGAAGCGGTGATCAGGATGGGGGTGAGGAGTTGTACGACGGAGACGCCGAGGTTGCCGAGGCCGCCGTTGATGCCGGTGGCGTTGCCCTTCTCGGCCTTCGGGTAGAAGAAGCCGATGTTGGCCAGCGAGGAGGAGAAGTTGGCGCCGCCGATGCCGCAGAGCGCGGCGATGGCGACCATGGTGCCGTAGGAGGTGTCGGGGTTCTGCACGGCGAAGCCGAGCCACAGCAGCGGCACGATCAGCACCACGGTCGACAGCGCGGTGAAGCGGCGCTGGCCGATCCTCGGTCCGAGGAATGTGTAGAAGATGCGGGCGGTGCCTCCGGTGATGCCGGGGACGGCCGTCAGCCAGAACAGCTGCGACTGCGAGAAGCCGAAGCCGACGTCCTTCAGGTTGGTCGCCGTGATGCTCCAGACCTGCCAGACCACGAAGGCCACCAGCAGGGCCGGTACCGCGATCCACAGGTTGCGGGTCGCGACCTTCTTCCCGGTGGTGCGCCAGAAGGCGGGATCCTCGGGCGTCCACTGCGTGATGGTGCGTCCCGGGCGGTACTGCGCCGGGTCGGCGAGTGTCCCCTTCGCCGGCGCCTGTTGCGTGGTGGAACTCATGGCGTGGTCCTGAACGTTGAGACGGGTCCTGACCTATCCAGAGTCCGCCGCCGCGGGTGGCCGGCGTCAGGGGCGAACGTCGCGTGGGCGACAGGACAAGGTCCCGCCGCCCACGGTGCCTTCGGCGCCCTGCGGGCGGGCCGATCAGCGGTCCGCCGGCTCCTGGGTCGGGCGCAGGTCGGTCGCGTCGACCACGGGGAGGGTCACCTCGGGGTCGTCGAGGCAGACTCCGGTGCGCAGGTCGAAGACCTGCTTGTGCATCGGGGAGGCGACGACGGGCACGCCGTCGCGCGATCCCATGATGCCGCCGGCCATGACGTCCGCGCCGGAGAAGGGGTCGCGGTCGCCGACGGCGTACACGGCGCCCTCGCGGGTCCTGAAGAGGGCGGCGCGGGTTCCGTCGGGCAGGACGGTGCTGCGGCCCCGGCCCGGTTCGAGGACCTCGGCGGCGGCGTCGAGGCCCGCCCCGGTCGCGCCGAAGTCGACGTCCGCGAGGTCGACGGGGCCGAAGCGTTCCAGGGCCGTCGGGTCCTCCAGGACGGCTTGCCATTCGTCCCGGTAGGCGGCGACGTGCCGGTCCATCTGGGCTTCGAGTTCGGCGGCGATCCCGAGGGAGTCCTCGACCAGCACGGCCTTGAGGTGTTCCAGGCCGCCGTCGAGGCGTTCGATCCAGGTGGCGGTGCGTTCGAGGCGTTCGCCGGTGCGGATGTAGTACATGAGGAACCGGTCGACGAGCGCGAACAGTTCGGCGGTGTCGAGGTCGGCGGCCAGCAGGTCGGCGTGGCGGGGGCTGGCGCCGCCGTTGCCGGCGACGTAGAGGTTCCAGCCCTTCGCGGTGGCGATGACGCCGACGTCCTTGCCTCGGGCCTCGGCGCACTCGCGCAGGCAGCCGGAGACGCCGCCCTTGAACTTGTGGGGGGTGCGCAGGCCCCGGTAGCGCAGTTCGAGGTCGACGGCGAGCCGGATGGAGTCGCCCTGGCCGAAGCGGCAGAAGCGGGCGCCGACGCAGGACTTCACGGCGCGCAGGGATTTGCCGTAGGCCTGTCCGGATTCGAATCCGGCCGCGCCCAGGCGTCGCCAGATGTCGGGGAGCTGTTCCCTGCGCACCCCGAAGAGTCCGATCCGCTGCGCGCCGGTGATCTTGGTGTAGAGGTCGTGGTCGCGGGCGATCTCGCCGAGGGCGATGACCTGCTCGGCGGTGATCTCGCCGCCGGCGACGCGCGGGATGACGGAGTAGCTGCCGTCCTTTTGCAGGTTGGCGAGGAAGAGGTCGTTGGAGTCCTGGAGGGTGGCCTGTTCGCCGTCGAGGACGTGGCCGAGTCCGAGGTCGGGTGCGAGGGTGGCCAGGATGTTGGCGACGACGGGCTTGCAGACGGCGCAGCCGTCGCCGCCCCGCCCGTGGGCGTCCAGCAGCTCGCCGAAGCCGCGGATGCGTTCGGTGCGGATCTTCTCGTAGATCTCGGAGCGGGTCAGGGCGAAGTGTTCGCACAGGCCGCGCGGTCGGTGGACGCCGGCGGCGGCGAGTTCGGTGTCGAGGACGTCCTGGAGGGTGCCGAGGCAGCCGCCGCAGCCGGTGCCGGCCTTGGTGCACTTCTTGATCCCGGCGATGTCGGTGAGGGACCGGGCGGTGACGGCCTCGCGCACCTGTCCCTTGGTGACGTTGTGGCAGGAGCACACGACGGCGTCGTCGGGGAGGGTGTCCGCGCCGGGCGGGGGCGTGCCTTCGCCGGTGGGCAGGATGAACGCCTCGGGGGGTGCGGGCAGGGGCCTGCCCGCGTGCGGTTGGAGGGAGCCGTAGGCCTGGGCGTCACCGACGAGGATTCCGCCGAGCAGGGCGCCGTCGGGGCCCAGCAGGAGCTTCTTGTAGACGCCCTCGCGGGTGTCGGAGAAGAGGACGGAGACGGCTCCGTCACGGCCCTCGGGGGCGAAGGGGTCGCCGAAGGAGGCGACGTCGGCGCCCATGAGCTTCAGCTTCGTGGAGGTGTCGGCGCCGGTGAAGGTCAGCTCGCCGGCGCCGGCGAGGGCGTCGGCGACGGTCTCCGCCATCCGGTAGCCGGGGGAGACGAGCCCGTACACCTTGCCGTCGACGCTCTGGGCGCACTCGCCGACGGCGTAGACGTACGGGTCGCTGGTGCGGCAGTGCGCGTCGACGACGACGCCGCCGCGGTCGCCGACGGCCAGCCCGCACTCGCGGGCGAGGCGGTCGCGGGGGCGGACGCCGGCGGAGAAGACCACGACGTCGGAGCTGATCTCCTCGCCGTTGGTCAGGCGCAGCGTCCGGGCCCGGCCGTCGGTGTGCGTGCCGACGGCGGCGGCGCCGACGCCGGTGTGGACGGCGACGCCCATGGACTCGATGGTGGCGCGCAGTGCGGCGGCGCCCCCGTCGTCGACCTGGAGCGGCATCAGTCGGGGTGCGAACTCGACGACGTGGGTGGTCAGTCCGAGGGTGCGCAGGGCTCCGGCTGCTTCGAGGCCGAGGAGTCCGCCGCCGATGACGACGCCGCTGTGGACGTGGTCGGCCGCGGCATAGGTGGTGAGGGCCTCCACGTCGTCGAGGGTGCGGTAGGTGAAGCAGCCGTCGGCGTCGGCGCCGTCGATCGGCGGTACGAAGGGGTAGGAGCCGGTGGCGAGGACGAGGGCGTCGTAGCGCAGGACGGCCCCGGTGCGGCTGGTGACGGTGCGGGCGGCGGTGTCGATGGCGGTCGCCGGGTCCGCGAGGCGCAGGTCGATGCCGTGGCGTGCGAGGAATCCGGGTTCTACGAGGCCGAGTTCGCTGTCGCCGGCGCCGGTGAAGGCGGCGGAGAGGTGCACCCGGTCGTAGGCGGGGCGGTCCTCCTCGGCGAGGACGACGACGTGCCAGCCGGGGCCGTCGGGGTGGTCGGGGGTGGTGAGCGCGTCGCGTTCGGCGAGTGCCTCCAGCAGGCGGTGTCCCACCATGCCGTGGCCGATGACAACCAGCGTCTGCGCCATGGGTCTCACTCCGTCGTACGTGCGTGCGGGCGTTGTGGCCCTTTCGACGGTAGGCGCGCGGGGTCGGCGCGGGGGTCCGTGAAAGGCCCTGTGGCGGGGGCCCGCGGACCTGTTCGGGAGGGGGCCGGGCGGCCCGCCCGGAGGGGGACCTGTGGCCTGCGGCGCGGGTCGTTGGCCGGGGGTCGCGGGGGCTCGCCGCGCCCTAGCGTGGAGGGGTCGGCCCCGGGTTCCCGCGGGCCGCCGCCGGCCCGGCCCCTCCGGGTCGGTGTGTCGCGGGCGGCGTCGCGGGGGCGTCCGCCGAGGGCCCGGTCGCCGGAGGCACCCCATGCTCGTACTCGCCGTGCACGGCAGCGCGGTCCCGGCCGCCGCGGCGGCCATCGCCCGGCTCTGCGCCCTCATCGAGGCGCGCGGCGGGGTCCGCCCGCTGGTGGGGCACCTGGACGTGCAACGGCCGTCGCTCGCCGAGGTCGTCCGGGAACATCCGGACGCGGTGGTGGTGCCGCTGCTGCTCGGTGACGGCTACCACCGTCGGGTGGACGTCCCGCGGGTGCTGGAGGGGACGGACTGCGTGCTGACGGAGGGCCTCGGCGGTGAGCGGGAGGTGGCGCTCGCCCTCTACGAACGCCTACGGGAGGCCGAGCGTCGGCGGGGCGGCCTGGAGCGGGCCGACGCGGTGGTCGTGGCCGGCGCGGGTTCATCCCGCCCGGGCGGCGACGCCGGTACGCGGGACTGTACGGAGCGGCTGTCCGCGCTGCTCGCGTACGACCGTGCCCCGGGGCGCCCGCCGTCCGCGCCGACCCGCCCGACCGCCCCGCGCCGCCCGAGCGGCCCGCCCTCCCCGACCACCCCGCCCGACCCCGCGATCCCGTCCGGGCCGGGAGTCCTGTCGGGCCCGCCGGGGCTGCCGGGGCTGCCGGGGCTGCGGGGGCTGCCGGGGCTGCCGGGGCTGCCGGGGCTGCCGGGGCTGCCGGGCACAGCAGAGCTGGGCGGCCCGGGAGTCCCGGCCGGCCAGGCGGGCCCTGTGGGCATGGCGGACCTGACCGGTCCGGATCCGGCGGTCCCGCCGGGCTTGGGTCCGGCCTGCCCGCCGGGCCCGGGTCCGGCCGTCCCGCAGGGCTCGCGTCCGGCTGGCACAACGGGCTCGGGTCCGGCCGTCCCGCAGGGCCCGGGTCCGGCCGTCCCGCAGGGCTCGAGTCCGGTTGGCACAGCGGGCTCGGGTCCGGCGGGGGTGTCCGGCCGGTGCTTCCCGCGCGGGGCGGACGCTGGCGCGGGCGCGCCGACCGGTCCCATCGCTCCCGCCTCCCCCGTCGCGCACGTCACTCCCGTCATCCCCGGCGCTCCCGTCGTCGCTGGCGCTCCCGTCGTCGCCGGCGCTCCCGTCGTGCCCGGCGCTGCGGTCACCCCCGGCGCCGTCGTCGCTCACGTCACTTCCGTCATGCCCAGCGCTCCGATCACACCCGGCGCTCCCGTCGTGCCCGGCACTCCGGTCACCCCCCGCACTCCCGTCACACCCGGCGCTCCCGTCGTCCCCGGCGCCCCCACCGCCCGCGTCGTTCCCGTGGTGGTCGCCTACCTGACCTCGGCCGGGCCGACCGTGCCCGAGGCGGTGGCCGCGTTGCGCGCGGCGGGCCACGAGCGGATCGCGGTGGCGGCGCACCTGCTGGCCCCGGGCCGGTTCACGCGCGCCCTGGCCGGGGCGGGTGCGTGGGTGGTCTCCGATCCGCTGGCCGACCATCCGCGGATCGCGCGCCTGGTGCTGGAGCGGTACGCGTCGGCCATGGCCTGTCGTCGAACTCCCGTCGTCGCCCGCAGGGCGGCCCCACGGCGTCCGGTGCGTGCTCTCGGCGCGCCGGAGGGAAGCCCGCGCACCGGGACGTACGCGGGCCCCCGTCCGGTGCGGCGAGAGCGCGTACCGGGCGTCGCGGGGCAGACGGGAGATTGACGACAGCACGCCGGGGAGCCTCCGCCCGGGGTACGCGGGCGCTCCGAGCCGCGCGCCTCGCCTCGTAGCCTCGCGGGCACTGCTGTGCTGGGCGGTATGACGTACGTACCGATGACCGCCCGCAGTCGCGACGAGGACCACCGGGCGGCGACCCCGCTGGAGCTGTTCTTCGACCTCTGTTTCGTCGTCGCGATCGCGCAGGCCGGTCAGCGCCTCGTGCATGCGCTGGCGGAGGGGCATCCCGGGACCGGGGTGATCGGCTACGCGTTCGTGTTCTTCGGGGTGTGGTGGGCGTGGATGAACTTCACGTGGTTCGCGTCCGCCTACGACTGTGACGACGTGCCGTACCGGATCGCGACGCTCGTCCAGATCGCCGGTGTGCTGGTCTACGCGGCGGGCGTGAGCCGCGCGTTCGACGAGAACGACTGGACGGTGGCCGTCATCGGCTACCTGATCATGCGCGTGGCGTTGACCGCGCAGTGGTTGCGGGCGGCGGCCGGCGAGAGCGGCGGGGCCCGGACGGCGGCGCTGCACTACGCGGCGGGTCTGGTGATCTGCCAGGCGGGCTGGGTGGCGCTGCTGTTCGCGCCGAACGACCTCAAGCGGTGGTTGTTCCTGGTGCTGGTCTGCGCGGAACTGATGGTTCCGGTGTTGGCGGAGCGGCACCACCAGACGCCGTGGCACGCCCACCACATCGTGGAGCGGTACGGCCTGTTCACGATCATCGTGCTGGGCGAGACGATCGCGGCGAGCACGGTGGCGGTGAAGTCGGCGCTGGAGGAGAACGAGGCCCTCGGCGAGCTGCTGCCGATCGCCGCCGGTGGGCTCCTGATCGTCTTCGCCGCGTGGTGGATCTACTTCGCGGTGCCGATGCACGAGCGGCTGACCAGCAACCGGGAAGCGATCCCGTGGGGCTACGGCCACCTGTTGATCTTCGCGTCCGGTGCGGCGATCGGAGCGGGCATCGAGGTGGCGGTCGAGCACGCGGTGGGCAAGGCGCACATCTCGCAGGTCGCCGCGAACGCCGCCGTCACCGTCCCCTCGGCGGTGTTCCTGCTGATGGTGTGGCTGCTGCACTCGCGGCACTTCAAGCGCGGGGCGGCCCAGCAGCTGGTGCTGCCGGTCACCGCGCTCGCGCTGCTGGCCTGCACGTGGGCGGGCCCGTACGCCGTCCTGTACGCGGGTCTGGTCGCGACGGCCTCCGTCATCGTGGGCATGACCCTCGCGGTACGCGGCCGGCCGGCGGGCGGCCCCCTCACCGGCCACTGAGGCCACCGGAACCACCGGGGCCACCGGGGCCGCGCGGACCGTCACCGCGCGGACCGTCACCCCGGCGCCGCCCCCACCGTTCTCCAGCACGGGACGCCACGCACCACGCACCACGCATCACGCACCCACGGCCTCCCGGTCGACCCCCGCCGGCGCGAGCGGCCGGCGCGAGGGCGGCGGCGTTCCGGCGGCGAGCGAAGGCCGGCGGCGAGCGACAGAAGGAAGAAGCGACGCCCATGACACTCCCGGCCCAGCGACACCTGCCCGACCCCGGCGCCGACCCCGGCCCCGACGCCGCGTCCGGCCCCGGCCGGGAACTGGCCGAGCCGGGCTTCTGGCAGCGGCCCCCCGCCGACCGGCTGGCGGCCTTCGCCCGTCTGCGCGCCCTGGACTCCCCGGTGTTCGTCCCCGAGGGCGCCGGCCACTGGGCCCTCGTACGGCACGCGGACGTGCAGGAGGCGAGCCGACTGCCGAAGGTGTTCGCGAGCGCCCCCGGCGTCACCACGCCCGAGCCGGCCCGCTGGGTGCGGGCCCTGTTCGGGGACTCGATGGTGAACCTGGACGGCCCCGACCACGCCCGGCTGCGGAAGATCGTGCAGCGGGCGTTCACGCCCCGGCTGCTGGCGGCGGCCGAGGCGGACATCCACGCGGTCGCGGCCCGGATCGTGGACGACGTACTGGCGGAACGGCCCGACGAGTTCGTCTCGGCGGTGGCCTCCCGACTGCCGCTGGAGGTCATCTGCAACATGATGGGGATCCCGCAGCGCCACCGGGCGGAGATCGCCGCCCGGGTCGACCACGCCTCGGAGAACATCGGCGTCGAGCGGGGCCTGGCGTCCCGGTTGCGGATGCCGGGGCGCGGGCTGCGGGCGCTGGCCCGCATGCAGCGGATGGTCGCGGGGATCGGGCGGGAACGGCGCCGCAACCCCACCGACGACCTGATCTCGGCGCTGGTCCGCGCGGACGTCGACGGGCAGGCACTCGGCGCCCGACAACTCGGCGCCTTCTTCAGCCTGTTGATGGTGGCCGGCGTCGAGACCACCCGGAACGCGATCACCCACGGGCTGACCCTGCTGACGGACTTCCCCGACCAACGGGACCTGCTGCTCTCGGACTTCGAGAAGTACGCCGACGGTGCCGTCGACGAGATGATCCGGCACTCGACGCCGATCATCCAGTTCCGCCGGACGGTGATCGCCGAACACACTCTGGGCGGGCGGCTGTTCCTGCCCGGCGAGAAGGTGGTTCTGTACTACGCCTCCGCCAACCGCGACGAGGCCGTCTTCCCCGACCCGGACGCCTTCGACATCACCCGCTCCCCCAACCCCCACCTGGGGTTCGGCGGCGGCGGGCCGCACTTCTGCCTGGGGGCGCACCTGGCCCGGGTGGAGATGAAGGCGCTGTTCCGGGAACTGCTGACGCGGCCCGTGGGGCTGCGCGCGGTGGGGCTGCCGGATCTGGCGGGGTCCAACTTCGACAACCGCGTCCGCTCGCTGCGGTTCGCCTTCGAACAGCCCACCGCCTGACTCCGCCGCCCGGCCCCACCACCCGCCCCGGCCGCCGGAACGGGCCGGGAACAGGCCGGCGGAACAGGCCACCGGAACCGGCGAGGCGGCCGACCGACGGAACCGGCCGCCGGGCAGGCTGGGGGCCCGGCGGCCGGAGTGCGTGCGCGGGCGGCGGGGGGCGCCGTGCGGCCGCGGCCGCTACTTCTGCAGGCTCTGCACCGTGACGAGGCAGTGGGCGCAGTCGTTCAGCACCGCCTCGTCGCCGGCGAACTCCCGCAGGGCCTCCTCCGTGACGGGCTTGCCGGGCACGGCCTCGGGCCAGGAGCGCGTGGAGAACAGGAAGTACGCGCGGCCGCTCTCGCGGGCCGCCTCCACCCACTCGTCCGGCGCGGTGCAGGTGACGTTCAGGCCGGGGAGGGTCAGGGCGATCTGGTTGTCGGCGAGGACGACCTTGACCTGGAACTTGTGCGGGTTGGCGGTGCCGTCCTCGACGACGTCGCCGATGCGCAGGCCCATGTCCGCCAGCAGGCCGCGCGCGGCCCCCTCCGAGCCCTGCGGGCCCTGCGGGCCGTCGCCGAGCGGGTAGGCGAGGAGGTAGGGCATGTCGTGGCCCTCGGAGGGGTCTCCGATCCAGGCGAGCACGGAAAGGGTGCCGAGCTGGGAACGGTCGGTCTCGGCTTGCGTTGAAGTCATGCGCCGCACCTTAGTGGCCGCGGCCCCGACCCTTTCACGGCCTTTCACCCGGGCGGGCTAGACCGCCCAGAATCCACCTCCGGAATTCGCCTGCATGTTCGCGTCCACGTACTGGAGGCGCGCAATGCGCACGTTTTCCGGGATTTCGAACACGACCCAGCCTTCGGCCCGTTCACCGACCTCCAGGGAATCGAAGACGAGCGGTTTGCCGGTGGTGAGTTCCCCGGTGCGCACGGCGGGGTGGCGCTTGCCGGCGGTGTCGTACGCCCACATGCGCCCGAGCGCCCCGTACGAGGCCCCGCCGACGTTGACGAACGACATCGAGGCGGCCACCCAGCGCCTGCCGGCGGGCGGGACGAAGTTCTTCTCGACGCTGACGGCCGGGTCCACGAACGCGGCCAGCACCACCTGGAGGTGGCGGCCCACCTGCCGCCCCCGTACCCGTACGGAGTCACCCACGTGGGCATCCTTCGCGCCGGGGCGCGCCGCCGCACCCTCGGGGGCGGCCGGGTCCGCCTCCGCGCCCGGGGCCGCGTCGTCGACCGGGACGGCGGGCACGGCGGCGGGGGCCACCGCCGCTCCCTCGGAGGAGCCGGAGCAGGCCGTGGCGCCGAACAGCAGGGCGGGGAGCAGGAGGGGCAGGACGGCGGCGGAGGCGAAAGCGGAAACGGACTGACGCATACGGGAACCCCTTCGGGGATCTTCGGCGCGGGGATTATTCCGGCCAGTCTCACGCGCCCGAGCGGGGAATTGCACACACCGACACGAGCACGCGCGGCCACTTGCCGCGCAACTGCCCCCACAATGCCTTGCGACGGGTTCCGCCGACGAAATCCGTCACCCCCACCCGAGCGGGCAGATACCGCGTCAACCTGGAGGAACCATGGCCGTTTCCGTATCCCGACTGACCCTTGCGGCGCTTTCCGCGGTGGTCGCCGCGACCGCCTTCACCACACCGGCGGGGGCGGCCGCGTACGGAAATGGGATTTCCGTACGGGAAGAGGCGCACCTGAACCCGGACAACACCGTCACCCTTTCCGGGACCTACCGGTGCGCACCGGCGTCACCCGTGGGGACGGTTCAGATCTCGGCGACGCTGATCCAGGAGGGGACCCGCCTCACCTTCGGCGGTGACCAGGCCCCGAACTGTGACGGCGAGGAGCACGAGTGGACGGCTTCGGGGACCCTGCGCATGACGCCGGGCGTGCATCCGGGGGCGGCCCGCGCGGAAACGCGTCTGCAGCGGGTCGGCACCTCGGGCACCGGGCTCATCCCGCGCGCGGTGCACGCCTCGAACCTCGCGGAGGACGGCCGGGAGGTCACCCTGAGCCACTCGCTCCGCTAGTCCGGCAGCCCCACGGGCCCTACACGCACCGCACGTCCCGCGGGCCCCACGCGCACCGCACGCACCGCAGGCCCCGCACGTCCCGCAGTCCGGTAGCCGCCGCTACCGGCACTCGGGCGCGACGCCCGTCATCGACATGAACGCCACCGTCTGGCACCCGGGGTCCGCGTGCGGCCGGCCCGTCGTCCAGTCCACGACCTTCGGCACCCCGGCCACCAGCAGCAGGGCCGCCAGCAGGCCGGTGATCGCGCCCCGGCTCAGGCGGCGCACCGCACGTCCCCACAGATCCTTTCCATGGCCGCATCATCACCCCGCGCCCGCCCGCCCACAACCGGGAGTGAGGCCCCGCTCACCCTCGGGAGCCGACCGGGCGCGCTCACCAGGAACCGAGCGGGCCGCGCGGACCGCCCGCCGCACCCGCCGAACCGGTCGCCCCCGCAGCTCCCGCCGCACCCGCCGCACCCGCCGCACCCGCCGCACCCGCCGCGTCGAACTCGCACCACACGGCCTTGCCGTCACCCCGGGACTCCACGCCCCAGTGCGTGGCCAGGGCGTCCACGAGCAGCAGCCCGCGCCCGGTGGTGGCCGCCTCGCCGGGGCTGCGCCTGCGCGGCCACACGCTGGAGCGGTCCTTGACCCACAGCCGGATCCGCCGCACCGGCTCGGGCAGCACCTCCATGGTCAGCACCGCTCCGCCGTCGGTGTGCAGCAGGGCGTTGACCAGCAGCTCCCCCGCCGCCAGTTCCACGTCGTCGGCCAGTTCGGGCATGCCCCAGTCGCGCAGGGCCTGCCGCAGCGCGTAGCGGGCCTCCGAGAGGCCTTCGGGGTCGGCCTGGTGGACGTACTGGTGGATGCGGGGGGCCCGGTGGGTGCCCGGGTCGGGGGCGCGGCGCAGGACGAGCAGGGCGACGTCGTCACCGGAGCCCCAGCGCTCCCAGAGCCGGTCGGAGAGGTGGTCGGCGAGGGCGCCGGCCTCCTGGGGGCCGCTGCGCACCGCGTGGGCGAGGGCGTCCATGCCGCTGGTGATGATGGTGCCGGGTTCCTCGACGAGCCCGTCGGTGCACAGGACGAGGGTCTCCCCGGGGACCAGGTCGAGTCGGGTCTCGGGGAAGTCCTCCTGTTCGAACATGGAGGCCAGTCCGAGCGGCAGGCCGCCGCGCACGTTGGGCCAGCCGGTACGGCCGTCCGTGTGCCGGATCAGCGGACCGAGGTGGCCCGCGCGGACCGCCCGTACGCCGCCGGTCTCCAGGTCGACCTGGGCGTACATGCAGGTGGCGAAGCGCTCGGTGTCGAGTTCGGCGAGGAAGCGGGAGGCGCGGGCCAGGACGGTGGAGGGCGGGTGGCCCTCGCCGGCGTAGGCGCGCAGGGCGATGCGGAGCTGGCCCATGATGGCCGCGGCGTGCGTGTCGTGGCCCTGTACGTCGCCCACCACGATCCCGACGCGGTCGCGGGGCAGGGCGATGACGTCGTACCAGTCGCCGCCGACCTCGCGTCCGCTCCAGGCGGAGTGGTAGCGGACGGCGATCTCGCCGCCGCTGATGTCGGGGATGCGGCGCGGCAGCATGGCGGCCTGGAGGCCGGTCGCGAACTCGCGTTCCTGGTCGAAGAGGAGGGCCCGTTGCAGGGACTGGGCGACGATGCCGGCGAGGCCGAGGCAGAGGTTGCGTTCCTCGGGGCTGAAGTCGGTGCGCCGCCGGTAGAAGAGCACGAGGCCGCCGATGGCCTTGGCCTGGGCGATGAGCGGCAGGTAGGCGGCGGCGTCGAAGCGGATGCGGTTGAGGTAGTCGGCGAGCAGCGGGAACTCGCCGGCGAGGTCGGTGAGGGAGGTGGCGAAACGTGCCTTCCTGGTGATCACGGCCTGGGACAGCGGCAGGGATCCGTCCAGGCGGGTGAAGCGGCGTTCGCTGAGGATCTCCAGGGATTCGCCGCTCAGGGCGATGATCTTGATGGCGCCGTTCTCGACGAGGCCGAGGGCCAGTCCGTCGGCGCCGAGGCGTTCGAGCGCTCCCGCGCCGGTCAGGGCGGCCGTCACGTCGTCCACGGTCACCGCCCGCGACAGGGCCTCGGTGGTGCGCTGCACGATGGTGGCCTGCTGGGCGCGGGCGGACTCCAGTTTGCGCAGCACGGTGGCGTGGGCGAGCTCGGCGGTCGCGTCGCGCACGATGCCGACGATCCGGCGCGCGCGCCCGTCGGGATCGCGCAGCACCCGGCCCTGGGTGTGGGTCCACTGGTCGACGCCGTCGCGCCGGCGCACCGTGAAGTACGAGCCGTACGTGTTCCCGCCGCCGTCGAGGACCCCGAGCACGGTGTCGGCAAGGCGGGCCGTGTCGTCGGCCGGGATTCGCAGGCCGAGGCCCTCCGGGGTCCGGTCGAACTCCGCCGGCTCCAGGTCGAAGACGGCCATCCCGGCCTCGTCCAGGTTCAGGGTCCCGCCGACGAGGTCCCACTCGAAGCTGCCCATGCCGTTGAGGGCGAGCCGCTCCCCGGGTCCGGTCAGCGGCCCGGACCCGGCGTCCGCGCCCTCCGGCGCGGGGGCCCCGGCGGCCGGGTCCGGGGACACGGCGGCTCCCGCCGCCTCCGCCGCCTCCGCGGCGCCCTCCGTGGCCGCCGCTTCCGCCGTGGCTTCCCCGCCCGCCCGTGCTTCACCCGCCGGCGGCGCGTCGCGCCCCGGTCGGCCCTGCTCCGGCCGCTCGCGCTCCGGCCCGTCGTGCTCCGCCGCTGCCACGAGTCACACCACCTAACGGCCGGGCCAGCACGGCTGGGAGATCAGCCGCTCCCACTCCTCGTCAGGATGCCCCGGAAGGGTGCGTCCGGCCTCCCGCCAGCGCTTGACGAGGGACAGGTAGATCGCGGCCTGATCGCCGGAGCCGAAGGCCGCGAAGGGCCCCGGCCCGGGCGGCGCCGGCGCCGCCGGTCGCGCCGGGGACTGCTCCGCGCGGCTGGCGGGGATGCGCACCCAGCCACGGCCGCCCTGTGCTCGCTCCGCGCCCATCGCGGACCCCTCTCACGGTGGATGTCAGCGTAGAAACGTCGTCTTCGGATTCGGTTGCCCGGCGGCGTCCCGGTCCTGCCGGGCGCCGGCGGTGGAGCCCGGCAGCGGTCCCCGGGCGCCGAGGCGCCCCCGGACTCCTTTCACCAGTCTCCCCGCCGTGAACCCCGCACCGTGCACGAATCGCATGGAAGGGCCGAATGAGGGAGCCGTGAGCAGCCCCGCGAAGAAGAGTCCCGGCCACGACGACTCGAAACCGGGCCCCAGCTCGGGCGTCCCCCCGTCCCCGACGGTGGCCAGCGCGGCCCGCAGTCCGGCGTCGAGCAGCGCCAGCCGGCGCAGGTCCGGGGCGAAACCGGTGGCGGCGATGACGTGCCCGGTGTCCAGGACGAGGGACTCCCCCGAGGCGGTGGTCAGCCCGAGGCGGGTCCGGCCGCCCTCGGCCGCCACCGCCCGCCGCAGCCGGTGGCCCAGCAGCGCCGGCACCCGCCCCTCGAAGCGTTCCCGCAGCCACCACGCCCCGGCGGGCCCCAGGGCCGTCGCGGCGATCCGTTCCCGCCGCGCCGCGGACAGGTGCCGTACCGCCCACGGCAGCTCCGCCCACACCCAGCTGCGCCACCCGGTGCCCAGCCCGCTGTGGGGTTCGCGCAGGGCCCGCAGCGGGGGCCGGCTCAGGGGTTGCGGGACGGTGTTCCAGTTCAGGCGCGCTCTGCGGGCCACCAGGGACGGTCGGGCCCCCGCCTCCGCGAGCAGGGTGGCGGTCTCCAGGGCGGCCTGGCCGGCTCCGAGGACGGCGACGTCCTGACCGGCGAACCGGGTCAGGTCCCGGTGGCCGCTGCTGTGCGACCAGTGGCCGGGCGGCAGCTCCCGCAGCGCCTCGGGGCTGTGCGTGAACGGCATCACGCCGACGGCGAGCGCGACCGTCCGGGTGGCGAGCGGCGGGCCTTCGGCGGTGCGGACGAGGAACCCCTCGCCCTGCGGGGCGACCTCGGTGACGGTCACCTCCTCGACCTCGGGGGTGGCGCGGGCGGCGAACCAGAGCCCGTACTCGCTGAAGGTGCCGATCGGCAGGGGCCTGCCGTGCACGGCGGGCCGTCCCCGGGCGGCGCAGAACTCCTCCAGGGTGTGCCGGCCGCCGGGCGCCGACAGGTTCGAGGCCCAGGGCTCGGACTTCAGGTACATGCCCTCGGGCATGTGGTCGCGCCAGGAGGCCATGGGGCGCCCCAGCAGCCGTACGCCGATCCCGGCCGCGGCCGCGTGCGCGGCGATCGACAGGCCGTACGGGCCCGCGCCGATCACCACGAGATCGTCCATGCGCGTCACGGGTCTTCCTCCAGCTCGTCACGGTCCATCGGGGGTCGGGCGGCACTCACCGGCTGACCAGCTCGTCCGGTTCGGCCGGACGGGTCGCCCCCGAGGGCCGGCCCGGCGCCGGCCGGTCCGGGCCCGCCGCCCGATCGGAAGCGCTCGCCGCCGCAGGGCCGCCGCCCACCGCCTCGTCGCCGCCGCGTTGGCGCGGGGTGCGTACCGCCCGGGCCGTACGCCGACCCTGCGCGGGCACGTCCCGCAGGGCGCGCGCGCCCTTGCCCAGGCCCCGCCCGAGGAAGGCGCCGAGCATCGCGAGGAACGGCGCGAGGTCGTCGGCGGCGAACCAGGCCGCCTCCGTACGTCCCCGCCGCACCGGGTCGGGAGTCCGCGCCGGCCCGGCCTTCGCGGGGGTCGCGCCGGCCGGTCGTACGCCGCCCCGCGGCGGCCCGTCCGGCCCCGGGCCGGGGCGTCGCCCGGCCGGCACCACGGGGACCCGCGCCGCGCCCTCACCCGAAGCGCCCGCCCCACCCGACCCGCCAGACCCGCCCGCGGCGTCCGTCCGGGGCGCCGGGGCGTGCCGGCGCGGCAGCGAGCGTCCGCGTACGGCGGCGAGCAGGGCGTAGTTCTCGGCGACGAAGAGCCGCCCGGGGCCTCCGGTCGGCTCCGGGACCCGTTGCCCCGTCAGATCGAGGTACATGGCCTGGACGACGTCCAGCCCGGAATCGTCGGTGAACAGTCGGAACTGGGCGCCCGGGCGGGGGTTGAAGTCCACGAGCCGGAAGGTGCCGCGTTCGTCGCGGCGGAAGTCGAGGTCCAGGATCCCCTGGTAGCCGAGCCGTTCGGCGAGCCGCAGTCCCGCTTCCTCCACCGCCGGGTCGGGCAGCCAGCGGCCCACCGCGGTCAGCCCCGTCCGCACGGGCCAGGACAGTTCCTTGCGGCCGGATCCGGTGAGCAGGGGGCGCCCGCCCCGGGCGAAGGCTCCGTGGAAGAACCGGTCGGTGTCCCCTCCGGCGGGCAGGAAGCGTTGGAGCAGCAGGCGGCTGCCGGCCTCGGCGGAGCGTTCGTACAGGCCGCGCGCCTCGCCGGTGCTGTGGACGAGGGTGGTGCTGCGCAGTCCGGCGCCGGCGGGCAGCAGCCAGGGCCGGCTCCACTTGGCGACCACCGGGAGTCCCAGCCGCCAGGCGGCCTCGGCCGCCTCGGCGCCGCTCGCCGGGATCACCGTCTCGGGGTGGGGGACGCCCCAGCGGGCGCACAGGCGGGACAGTTCGGCCTTGTCGGCCACCCGGGCGGGCAGGTTGTCGGGCTGATGGGGGATCCGGAAACGGTCCGTCAGCCCCGCCCCGACGCGGGACACGGCGATGGCGCTCAGATCGTCCATGGCGACGAGGACGGCGGGCCGGCCGATCCGTTCGGAGACCCGGGTCAGGCACTCCAGCAGGGCCTGCGGGGCCTCGGGGTCGAGTCCTCCGTCGGGCCCGGTGTGCACGGCGCGCAGATAGCGCGAACGCCCCACGGGACCTCCCCCGGCCTCGACGACGGCATGGACCTCCACTCCCCTGCGCCCCAGGGATCTGACGGCGCCGAGGGTTCCGTGGTGGAACGGATTGCGATCGAGTCTGAGCAGGACAGCGGGCACATGGCCGTCGAACGCGTGCATGGGAACGGTGTCTTTCACCTAGTCGGACCAAGCGGGATGGAGGGGCACCTGCTAATGGCCTACGCAGCGGCCGGCGAACAGGCCATTAGTCGGATCTGATGCCTAACGTCTGTGGCAAGCACACCGGTTCAGGAACGCTCGGGAGACGCCATGCCCAGACCACACCGCCGACTGGCGAGCACCTGCGTCGGTACGGTCACGGCCGGAATCCTGGCGACCGGCGCCGCCCTCGCGGCACCGGAGGAGGAGGCGTCGAAGGGCTCCGACATCGCGATGGGGGCCTTCCTCGACTCCGGGACGGCGGGGGTCGCCCGGATCCCGAACCTGTCGAGCTGGCTGGGCGGCCGGGAGATCCGGGTCGGGCACACGTATCTGCCCGGCGACGTGTGGCCCGCCATCGAGGGCAACGTGAACTTCCTGTCGTCCTGGGCCGCCTGGCGGCAGGCCGAGGACGACAGGATGTTCGTCCTGAACGTGCCCATGCAGGCCCGCAACGAGGCCCGGGTGCCGGACTACCAGGTCGCCCAGCTGATCCGGGCCGGCGCGGAGGGCCAGTACGACCACCACTTCCGCCGGCTCGCCGAACGGCTGGTGTCGCTGGGCGTGCCGGACACGGTGATCGTGCTCGGCTGGGAGATGAACGGCACCACCTACACCCACCGCTGCGGTCCGGACCCGGAGAACTGGAAGGCGTACTGGCGGCGGATCGTCACCACGATGCGGGCCGTCCCCGGCCAGGAGTTCCGGTTCGACTTCGCGCCCAGCCGGGGCACGGACAACATCGCCTGGACCCGCTGCTACCCGGGCGACGACTTCGTCGACATCGTCGGCATGGACTCGTACGACCAGGCTCCGGGCCGCACCTTCGACGAGCAGGTCGCCCAGCCGTACGGGCTCCAGGCGCACGTCGACTTCGCGAAGGCGCACGGGAAGCCGATCTCCTACCCGGAGTGGGGGCTGTTCCGCAACGGGGACAACCCGGAGTACGTGCGGCGCATGCTGAAGTGGATCGAGCAGCACAAGCCGATCTACCACACCATCACGGACTACTGCCCGCACGGCGTGTGGCAGTGCAAGGCGAACCCGCAGTCCTCGAAGGTCTTCCGCGACGCGCTGACCCCGCAGGTCCCGACGCCGGTCGACCCGACCCCGCCCGTCGTGCCCACGCCGCCCGTGGTCCCGACGCCGCCGGTCGTGCCCACCCCGCCGGTCGTCCCGACCCCCCAGGTCCCGACGCCCCAGGTCCCCACCCCGCAGGTGCCGACCCCCCAGGTGCCCGCGCCCGAGGTACCCAAGCCCGAAGTGCCCGCGCCCGAGGTGCCCACGCCCGCCCCGGCTCCCACGCCGGTGCCGGAGCCCCCCGCACAGCCCCTGCCGTCCCTGCCGCCCGTGGACCCGGGACCGGAGCCGCTGCCGGAGCCCGAGGTCAGCGTCCCGCCCGTCGAACCCCTGCCCGAGGAGCCGGCCCCCGCCCCGGAGCCGACCCCGACCCCGACCCCGAAGCCCGACGTGTCGGTGCCGCCGGTGTTCCCGCCGGCCCCCGCCCCGCCGACCCCGACCCCGGTACCCCTGCCGGAGCCGCCCCAGCCGCCCGCCCCGCCCCGGCCGCCCACCAACGGCACCCAGTGGTGCGTGCCGCTCAACTTCGGCGAGTGGATGTCCGGGCTGGTCGGCAACCAGTCCGTCTGCTTCAAGCTCGACTGGGGCGACGACTTCGACTTCTGGCCCTTCTAGCCGGGTCATCGCACCCGCAGTTCGTTGAGCCGCGCCCGCCAGTCCCGGGCGGCCGGCAGCGCCTCGCGCAGCGCGTCCACCGCCCGCTCGCGCCCCGTGATCTGCGACTCGTGCAGCCGCAGCAGGGGCGCGAGCGCGTGCGTGGCCAGCAACAGTCGCCGGTTGACGACCGTCTGCGGACGCCAGTGGTTCTTGTACGGCTCGTTGCCGCGCAGGAAGCTCACCACGCCCCGGCCCTCCGCGAAGGCCCGGCCCGCCTCGTGGCGCAGCAGCAGGGTGGCGACGTCCACCTTGCGGCCGCGCAGGTCGGGGTCGGCCCCGTAGAGGTAGCCGCCGCTGAAGGCCGCGGACAGCAGGGTGACGTTGGCCGCGACGACCTTCCCGTCGAGCCGGAACTCCGTCAACCGGCCCTCGCCGGTCCGCACCATGCGGCGGGTGGCGCGGGTGAGGTGTTCGGCGAAGCGGGGCCGCAGGTGTTCGGGGGTCACCCCGCGGCCGCGCCACTGCTTCTCGTGGAGCCGCAGCAGGGTGCGTACGGCCTGGGGCACCTCTTCCTCGGTGACGTCGTGCTCCTCGATGCCGGCCGCGTCGGTCTTGCGCAGCTTGGCGCGCACCCGTTGGGCGCCCGAGGCGGGCATCCGCTTGACGAGCTCGTCGAAGGGCAGCACGGGCAGTTCCATGCAGGTGGAGTCGGCCAGCCGGCCGCGCGCCCCGGGCCACGCCTCGTACAGCGCTTCGGCGGCGGCTCCCGGCCGGACCTCGCGCAGGTCGACGACGGCGGCCCGGGCGGCCCGGTGCAGCCCGCGGGCCAGGGCGGGCACGACCTGGTCGGCGTGCTCGGCGGCGACGAGCACGTCGAAGTGGTCGGTGATCGGGCCGCCGAGGGGCACCAGGCGCGGCAGCGGCCGGTGGACGAGCATGAGCGGCGCGGCGCCGACGAGTTCGTCGCCGCGCCGCACGAGCAGGAGGCGCAGTCGGCCCTCCTTGCCGTAGGACAGCCACCACGAGTGGAGCCAGCCGTGGCTCTGGAAGGGGGTGGCGGTGGGGCAGCCGCGTACGAGCCGGGTCCACGGCTCCTCCAGCGCGGCGAACTGCCGGGGGTCGCGGCACAGCGTCACCGACAGGGCCCCGGCGGAGCCCCCGCTCATCGCACGGACTCCTTCTCCTTGGTCTCGGAGTGCTCACCCTGGGCGGGCAGGGAGGCGTACTCCCCCACGGGGGTGCGCTGCCCGTCCGACTCCTGCCGCCCGGCGCCCTGCTCGGGCCTGCGGCGGGCGGTGGGCCGGGCGAGCAGCCACAGGCCGCCCAGCAGGCCGCCCGCGCACAGTCCGACGGCGGCGCTGATGGCGGCGGACGGGGAGGCGGGCTCGGAGGGGGCGACGGCCTGGTTGAACAGCAGCAGTTGGACGCCGGTGTTCTTGGCGGCCTGGTTGCTGCTGAGGGACAGCGCGTCGGCGACGGCGTTGGCGATGTCGGCGGCCTCGCCGGCGCTGCGGGAGGTGCCGGTGATGGCGATCATCGGGGACTCGGGGGAGGTCTCGGCGCGGACCTGGGTGCGCAGCGTCCGTGCCGGGATGCCGGCGCGGGGCTGGGCGTAGGCGAGGGTGGAGCTGCTGGTGGCGATGCGGGCGTAGGCCTGTGCGAAGCCGAGGGCGGTGGCCGGTTCGGTGGTTTCGTCGGGGACGGCGACGACGTAGCTGGTGGCGGCGTACTCGGGGGCCTTGAGCACCCCGTAGGCGCCGCCGGCGGCCAGCCCGAGCAGGGCGCAGGCGGGCAGGGGCCACCAGGCGGGGGGCGGCAGGAGGCCGCGCCGCTTGCCGGAGCGGTGGTCGGACCGGCGCTGCTCGGTCCTCTTCTGTTCGGCCTTCTTCGGCTCGGGCTTGTCGGTGTCGACGGTGTCGGCCATGTGCGTGCTCGCTTCCTGGGTGGAGGGGAGTTCGTCGGTCTCCCGGCCGGCTCCGGGCCGGGCGGGGGGGGGTGGCGGGGCGGTAGTGGGGCGGTGGCGGTGGGGTTCAGGCGCCCCGGGCCGGTGTGCGCGCCCCGGCGTCGGTCTCGGCGGGCGCCGCGTCCCCGTCGGGCGCGGACGCGGACGCGCAGAGGGGGGTGGTGAGGGGGCCGGCGCCGGGGGCGGGTGCGCCG
Organism: Streptomyces sp. NPDC048606; assembly: GCF_040650855.1. NCBI lineage: Bacteria > Bacillati > Actinomycetota > Actinomycetes > Kitasatosporales > Streptomycetaceae > Streptomyces > Streptomyces sp. NPDC048606. The sequence continues at coordinate 226,913 of NZ_JBEZIB010000009.1, forward strand.
GCGGGCGCCGGTACGGAGCCGCCGTCCCCGGCCGGCGTCGTCGGCTCCCGGTCCGGCTCCCGGTCCGGGGTCGTGCCCGGGACGGGCGCGGGCAGGGCGAGGGCGTAGACGTCCAGCAGGCGCCGGGCGCTGCTCGCGATGTCGTAGCGGCGGGCGACGGGGGGCGGCGGCAGCCGGCGGGCGCCCGCCTCCATGTGCCCGCGCAGGGCGGCGACGAGTTCCTCCGTGCCGGTGCCGATCCGCCGCGCGCCGGGGGCCTGCGCGGCGGGCAGGTCGTCGATGGCGGGGCAGGTGACGTGCAGGACGGGCAGGCCGGCGGCGAGAGCCTCCACCACGGCGAGTCCGAACGCCTCCTCCTTGGACGGGGAGACGAAGACGTCCATGGCGGCCAGCAGGGCGGGGATGCCGGGGGTGCGCCCGTCGGGGCTGTCGCCGAGCGGGTCCCGCTCCCCCAGCAGGTGGATGCGGCTCTGGGCGCCCAGTTCGGCGGCGAGCGAGCGCAGCGCGGCCCGCTCCGGTCCGTCCCCGGCGAGCAGCAGGTGCGCGCCGGGGAGCGCGGCGACGGCCCGTACGAGGACGTCGAAGCGCTTGCCGGGTACGAGGCGTCCCACGCCGCCGACGACGAAGGCCCGTTCGGGCAGGCCGGTGCGGGCGCGGGTGGCACGGCGTACGCCCTCGTCGAAGCGGAACCGGGCGGCCTCGATGCCGTTGGGGACGACGTGGACGCGGGCGGGGGGCACGCCCCAGTCGGCGAGCCGGCCGGCGACGGTGTCGGAGACGGCGACGGTGGCGGCGCCGAGGCGTTCGCCGGCCAGGTAGAGGGCGCGTACGCCGCGGGTGAGGGGGCGGCCTTCGATCTCGCCCTCGCCGAGGGAGTGTTCGGTGGCGACGATGGCCGGTACGCCCGCGAGGCGGGCCGCGAGGCGCCCGTAGACGCAGGCCCGGTAGAGGTGGGTGTGGACGAGGTCGTAGCGGCCGCGTCGGATGAAGCCGACGAGGCGGGGCAGCGCGCCGAGGTCGCGGTTGCCGCTCATGCCGAGGTGGACGACGCGGACGCCGTCGGCCCGCAGTCCCTCGGCGACGGGGCCGGGGTTGGTGAGCGTCAGGACGTCGCAGGTCATGGGCATGTGGCGGAGCAGGAGGCGCAGTTGTTGTTCGGCTCCGCCGACACCGAGGCCGGTGATGATGTGCAGGGCCTTCACGGCAGGATCACCCGCCGCTGTTCGCGCGTCCGGTGGCGCAGTTCCTTGATCCGCAGGCGGCCGCCGCCGTCGGCCTGGCTGACGTGGGTGCGGGGCAGGGCGTGGGGGCCGGCGAGGCGGCCGGGGGAGATGGCGCAGGCGTAGGTGTAGCCGGCGGCGCGGGTGGCGTCGACGACGCGGGCGTCGAGGTGGCCGTAGGGGTAGCAGAAGCCCTCGGGGAGGGTGCCGGTCAGTTCGCGCAGCAGGTCGCGGCTGCCGCGCAGTTCCTGTCCGAGCACGTCGTCGCCGGCGGCGGTGAGGTCCTGGTGGAGCAGGCCGTGCGAGCCGAGCTCCATTTCGGAGGCGGCGACCTCGCGGATCTGCTCGGCGGTCAGGAGGGGTTTGCGGGGGCCGAGCGGGTCCCACACGTTGTCGACGCCGAGCCGGCCGGGCAGGACGAAGAGGGTGGCGGTGCAGTCGTGGCGGCGCAGCAGGGGCAGGGCGTGGGTGAGGAAGTCGGTGTAGCCGTCGTCGAAGGTGAGGCCGACGAGTCCGCGGGCCCGGCCGGCGGCGCGGGCGCGCAGCAGTTCGCCGACGGAGACCCCGCGCAGTTTGCGGGAGCGCAGCCACAGCAGTTGGGCTTCGAGGGCGGCCGGGGTGACGGTGATGCCGTACGGGTCCTCGGCGGGGTCGGTGAACTCGGCGACGGAGTGGTACATCAGGACCCACGGTGATGCGGTCCGGCGGGCGGGGCCGGCGACGGCGGCGGGGGCCGTGTCGGTGTCAGCGGACATTGCGGAACCTCTGGGTGAGCTGGGTGAGCCGGCCGGCGGTGTGTGTGGCGAGCCGGTCGACGCGGTCGGACAGGGCGGTGACTTCGAGGGCCCGTATGGCCATCCCGGTGGCTCCGAACATGGCGGGGACGAGGAGGCATCCGAGGGCGGCGCTCAGGAGCGGGTCGGGGATCATGGGGCCGGCGATCCAGCCGGTGGCGCAGGCGGTCGCGGCGGCGACGGCGAGCCGGCCGATGCTGACGGCGACCCTGCGGACCTGGATGGCGACGATGCGGGAGCCGAGTCCGGTGAGGAGGAGCACGGCGGTGGTGGTGATGGCGAGGGCGTTGGCGGCGGCGATGCCGTAGGTGCCCCACCAGCCGACGGCGAGGGCTCCGGCGGCGATGTTGACGAGCAGCCCGGCGCCCATCGCGAGCGCCGGGAACCAGGTGGGCCGGGCGGTCGAGAAGAAGGGCCGGGAGAGCGCGCCGACGAGGCAGTGGCCGAGGAGGCCGAGGCCGTAGACCCGCATGACGCCGGCGGTGGCCCGGGTGTCCTCGGCGGTGAACGCGCCGCGTTCGAAGAGGACCTCGATGATCTGGGGCGCGTAGCCGATGACGAGGGCGCTGCCCATCAGGACGGCGAGGGCGGCGAGGGCGAGGTCCTGTTCGACGCGGCGGCGGGCCTTGTCGCGTTCCCCGGCGGCCATGGCCTGGGCGACGACGGGGAAGGTGACGGTGCAGATCATCAGGGAGAGCACCATCGGCATCTGCGCGACCTTCTGCGCGTAGTTGAGGTGCGAGATGGCGCCGGGGGGCAGGGAGGCGGCGAGGAAGCGTTCGACGAGGACCTGTGACTGGCGGAAGACGGCGAAGAAGATGACGGGCGCGATCAGGCCGAAGGCGAGGAGGGTGGGCCGGTCGCGGTCGCGTTGGCTGCGGGGCGCCGCGCCGCCGGTGCGGGAGGGTCCGAAGCCGACGTTGCGCACGAAGGCGGGGAGTTGGACGAGGACCATCAGCAGTCCGCCGGCGGCGACGCCGGCGGCGGCGGCGCGGACCCCCCACAGGTGGTGGAGGGTGATCATCGTGGCGATGATCCCGATGTTGTAGGAGACGTAGATCGCGGCGGGGGGCAGGAAGGAGCGGTGGGCGCGCAGGGCGGCGCTGAAGTAGCCGGCGATCCCGAAGGTGAGGACGGTCAGGGCGGTCAGGCGGGTGCACTGGACGGCGAGTTCGGGGTCGGGCAGGCCGGGTGCGAGGACGGTGACGACGAGCGGCGCGGCCACGATGAGGACGGTGGCCACGGCGGCGAGGAAGACGACGAGGCGGGGCAGGGTGGCGGCGACGAGGAGGCGTACGGGGTCGCGTTCGCGGGCCTCCTTGCGGGTGAGGCCGGCGCGGCCGGCGGCCCGGCGGGCGAGGGCGTGGCTGAAGGCGGGGACCATCAGCAGGGCCATGGCGTCCTCGATGAGGAGCGTGGAGGCCATCTCGGGGACGGTCCAGGCGATGAGGAACGCGTCGCTGTCGTGTCCGGCGCCGAAGAGGTGGGCGATGGTCTGGTCGCGCAGGAGTCCGAGGACGGCGCCGGCGGCGGTTAGTCCGGCGGTGACGGCGGCGGCCTTGGCGAGGAAGCGGCCGAGCGGGGCGGGTGCGTCGCCTTCCGCGTCGGGGGGTTCGGGGTCGGCGGGTGCGGGGCGGCCGGCGCGGGCGCGGGCGGGCGGGGCGTCGGCGCGGATCCCGGCGCCGGCGGCGGGTCGTGTCCCGGGGGCGCCGAGGGGTGCGGCCGGGCGGCCCGGGGCGGGGTGGGCGGTGTCGGTGGCGGCGGGGGCCGTCGGGGCGGTCCGCTCGGCGGTGCGGGGGTCCCCGGCGGGGGCGGCGGGGCCGCCGGCCGAACGGCCCGCAGCCGCGGCGACGTCGGTCGCCGCGGCCGCGGGCCGCCGCCAGGGGGTCGTGTCCGTCACCGGACCGCCGGCCCGTCGGCGGGGTGGGGGCCCGCGGGGGCGCAGGACAGGGCCCACCAGGCGGCGAGTCCGATGATCACGCCGGTGAGGACGGTGGAGGGGCCGCCGATGTCCGCGTAGAGGAAGTCGATCAGCTGCCAGGCGAACAGCCCGGTGGCGACGAGCCCGCAGTCCCGGGCGGCGCCGGTGCCGTTCGCGTACCGGCGCAGGCCCGCGACGAGCAGGGCGAGCCAGCCGCCGGCGAGGGCGGTCAGTCCGATGAGGCCCTGTTCGCTGAGGATCAGCAGGTACATGTTGTGCGGGGAGAGCAGGGGCTGCTTGATGAAGGCCTGGCCGGCGCCGGCGGTGTCGCTGCCGGCGGAGAGGCCGATCGAGGAGTGGCCGTCGCGGTGGGCGGGGAAGCCCTTGAGGCCGACGCCGACGGCGGGCTGTTCGCGCCACATCGAGCCGGCGGCGGCCCACATGGTGTAGCGGTCGGTGACGGACTGGTCGGGGGCGCTGGAGACCTGGGTGATGGAGGTGAGGCGTTCGGCGACCATCTCGGAGCCGACGCCGAGGCCGCCGACCAGGACCACGCCGGCGGCGGAGAGGGCGAGGAGGACCTTCAGGGCGCGGCGGATGCCGGCCATCGCCATGACCAGCACGGCCGCGCCGAGGGTGGCGATCCAGGCGCCGCGGCTGAAGGAGAGCACGAGCGGCACCACCAGGACCAGTGCCGAGGCGCCGGCGGCCCGCCGCAGGCGCCGCGACAGTCCCGGCGCGAGGGCGGCGGCGGTCGCGACGACCAGTCCGTAGGCGACGACGGTGGCCATGCCCATGACGTCACCGGGGCCGAAGGTGCCCACGGCGCGGACGTCCTCGCCCTGGTAGGAGGCTCCGGTGTGGGTGGCGTACTGCACGACGCCCACGGCGCCCTGGACCAGCGCGAGCACCACGAAGCACCCGGCGGCGAGCCGGAACTCGCGGGCGTCGCGGACCAGGAGCACCACGGCGGCGGGGACGAGGACGAACACCTGGAGGTAGCGCACGAAGCCGGGCAGGGCGGCGTACGGGTCCCCGGCGGTCATCGTCGCGACCGCGAGCCCCGCGGCGGGCGCCCCGAGGACGAGGACCCCGAGCGGGCTCAGGGTCCGCACGCGTCCGCGCAGGGCCTGCGCCGCGCAGACGAGGACGAGGACGAGCGAGGCGGCGTCGGCGGGGCCGACCTTGCCGGAGGCGGTCGCGTCGCCGGCGGGCAGGGGGGCGAGGAGGAACAGGACGGTGGCGGCGAGCGGCAGCAGCGGCCAGTGCCGGCGCAGGGCGTCGGCGAGCCGGTGGGGGCGGTGGGGGCCGGGCGTGGGCAGGGTCGCGGCGAGGCTCATGGTCAGCTGCCCCCCAGCCGGAAGCGGAAGAAGGAGGCGGCGGTCCGGGCGAGGATCCACAGGTCCTGCCACAGCGACCAGGTGTCGATGTAGTGGTTGTCGAAGCGGGCCCGGTCCTCGATGGAGGTGTCGCCGCGCAGTCCGTTGATCTGGGCGAGTCCGGTGATGCCGACGGGCATCCGGTGGCGGGCCTCGTAGCCGGGGTGGACGCTGCTGAACTTGGCGACGAAGAAGGGGCGTTCGGGGCGCGGGCCGACCAGGCTCATGTCACCCCGGACCACGTTCCACAGCTGGGGCAGTTCGTCGAGGGAGGACTTGCGCAGGAAGGACCCGACGGGGCTCATGCGCCGGTCGCCGGCGACCGTCCAGCGGGTGGCGGACTCGTGCTCGTCGGCGCGCAGGGTGCGGAACTTGAGCAGGGTGAAGGGGCGTCCGTAGAGGCCGACGCGTTCCTGACGGAAGATCACGCCGGGTCCGTCGGCGAGCCGTACGGCGAGTGCGCAGGCGGCCATGACGGGGGCGGCGACGAGGAGGGCGAGGGCGGCGAGGACGGAGTCGATGGCGCGCTTGGCGTACCGCTCGGGGGTGCGGGCGGGGCGGGGCAGCAGCGGCTGTACGGCGTGGCCCCACAGGTGGTCGGCGGGCTGCGCGACGCGCATGCCGGTGACCTTGGCGGTTCCGGCGGGGTCGGCGAGCCACAGGCGGCAGCCGTGGTCGTGGAAGAGGCGGACCAGCGAGGCGGTGCGTTCGTCGGCCTCGGGCGGGCGGGTGAAGACGGCGTGGCGCACGGAGTTCTGGATGACGGCGCGGCGGACGTCCTCGTGGGTGGCGAGTACGGGGAGGGCGCCGCCCTCGGTGTCGGGACGCACGGCGGTGTCGGCGATCCCGACGGGCAGCAGTCCGTACTCGGGGCGGCCGTGCAGGGCGGCGCAGACGGCGCCCGCGCCCTCCCCGGGTCCGACGACGAGGGTGGAGGCCGGGCGGGCGAGGGCCGTACGGCGGCGCAGCAGGTGGACGAGGCCGCGGGCGGCGCAGCCGAGGACGCTCTGGAGGGCCACGGCGCCGAGCAGCGCGCTCCAGGCGAGGGCGGGGCCGGTGGGGGTGGTGGCGAGGGCCGCGGCGACGGCGCACCACAGGACGGCGGCCCGTCCGGCGAGGGCGGGCAGTTCGAGGAGGGCGGAGGGGGCGAGTCGGGGCCGGTAGAGGCCGGCCTGGGCGTGCAGCGCGGCGAGGCCGACGGCGGCGGGCAGGGCCGTCTCAGGCGGCAGCGCGCCGGCGGCGGGCAGGGCCAGGGGCAGGGCCAGGGTGGTGGCGACGGCGGCCAGGGCGTCGGCGGTGAGCAGCGGTGCGAGGCCGGCGCGGCGGTGGGCCCGCCGGGGGCGGACCGCGGTGCGGGCCTGTTCGGCCCGGGGCCCCCGAGGGGGGTGGATGGCGGTCACGGAACGGCGGACGGCGGTGCTGCCTGCGGGCCCCGATCCGCCCTGCCCGGTGTGCCGGGCGGGTGCGCTGTCCATCGTCATCGGCTGATGCGCTCCTGGTTCAAGGGCCGGGGCCTGCCCAGCAGTTCGTGGTACAGGCCGGTGACCGCGTCCGTGGTCCGCCGCACGTCGAACTCCGTCCTCGCGTGCTGCCGGGCCTGCTCCCCGAGTTCGGTGAGCAGCCGCGGTGTGGCGAGGAGCCGTCCCAGGGCCTTGGCCAGCGCCGTCGGGTCCTCCGGGGGCACGAGGCAGAGCCGTCCCTGGCCGGAGGGCAGGCTCTCGCGAGCACCGCTGACGTCGGAGACCAGGACCGGTCGGCCACAGGCCATGGCTTCGAGCGGGGCGAGCGCCATGCCTTCCCACCGCGACGGCAGTACAACGAGATCGGCGGCCCGAAGCCACGGTCGGATGTCGGCGGCGGCTCCGGCGAAGAACACCCCGGGGGGTGCGGCGCGGCGCAGCCGGTCGGCGTCGGGGCCGTCGCCGACGAGGGCGAGGCGGGCGTCGGGGACGGTGGCGAGCAGCTCCGGCCAGGCGCGCAGCAGGACGTCCTGGCCCTTTTGCGGGCAGAGCCGGCCGACGCAGACGGCGAGCGGGCCGTCGCCGCGGAGGTTTTCGGGGAACGGGAGTTCGGTGCGCGCCTCGGCCCGGTCGCGGTCGGGTTCGGGGTGGGCGGGGCGGAAGTGGCCGAGGTCGACGCCGTTGCGGATCACGGTCCAGCGGGCGGTGATGCCCTCGGTCTCGCCGGCGCGGCGTTCGGCTTCGCTGACGCAGAGCACCCGGTCGGCCCAGCGGGCGCCGAAGCGTTCCCAGCGCAGGGCGAGGGCGCCGGTGGCGCCGCCGACGGCGTCGAAGGACCAGGCGTGCGGTTGGAAGACGGTGGGCGTCCGGCCGCGGACGGCGAGACGTCCGGCGAGTCCGGCCTTGGCGCTGTGGGCGTGCAGCAGGTCGGGGCGGGCGCGGCGGACGAGTCCGGCGGCGGAGGCCACTTCGGCGGGCAGGGCGGGTCCGGGCGAGCGGCCGGCGCGCCAGGGGAGGACCTCGGCGCCGGCGGCGCGGGCGCCTTCGGCGAGGGTCCCGCCGGCCGGGCAGCCGACGAGGACGCGCAGGCCCTGGGCGCTCTGGGCGCGTACGAGGTCGATGACGACGCGGGCGACGCCCCCGTCGACGGGTTGGACCAGGTGGAGGACGGTGAGGGACCTCGGTGACGGCACGGCGGCCGGCGACGGGGAGGAGGGGGACGGGGGTGGGGGTTGCGTCGGCACGTGGAGTGGTCTCCTGCGTTCAGCGGCGCGCGTCTGTCTGAACGAAGAGCACACCGAGGAATTGACCCTGGCTTTCGCCGGCGAACCTGAAGCTCAGGCTGCGGGCGCCCCCGGACAGCGCGGGGCTCAGATCGAACACGTCCGCGTCATATCCAAGATTATTCATATGTTCGGGCTGTCGTACTGGTGAGGGATTTCCGAATTCCGTGATCGTGGAATTCAGTACGTCGTTGAACGGATTTTCGGCATCGCTGAGATCGATCCGGCGCCCGCTGTCGGCGGTCACCGTGAGCGAGTCGCCGAGGACGCCCCGGTCCCCGTCGTAGGCGACCACCCCGGCCCGCCCCGAGGCCCCGGCCGGCGCGTCCAGGCCGGTGATCTCCACCGTCTCCCCGGAGGCCTCCCCGGCCCCTGCGGCGAGGCCCTCGAAGCCGTCCCACAGCGACAGCCGGCGCATCGGCTCCCGCGGGTGCTCGTAGGCGACGACGAGCGTCCACCCGCCCCAGGCACCCACCTCCGAGTGCCCCATGGCGATGTTGAGCTGGGCGACCGTCCACATCCCCGCGCCGCCCTTGCGCACCATCGGGGTGACGTCCGCCGAGGCCTGGTAGGCATCGCTGCCCGCGTCGCTGCGGTGCCCGATCACGGTGTCGGCGAGCACCTCCTTGTACGCGCCCCCGGGCTCGGCGACCAGCACCCGACCGTTGTCCTCCGGCGGCTTCTGCTCGCCCACCCGCAGGTTCCCGCCCCAGTACAGCCGGGCGTACGAGACCTTCGCGCCCTGCGGGACCTTCAGCTCGGCCCGCGTCGAGTTGTAGGTGTCGGGGTCCTTGTCGACCTCGCTGTAGAACATCTCGAACTCGCTGTTGACCCCGGCCGCGCCCGCCTTGACCTCGGCGCAGGGCTCGGCGTCCGCCGCCTGCGCCCGGCGGCAGCTGATCCCGGAGTTGGAGGCCCGGACCAGGCCGCCGTGCTGCACCGCCTGATAACGCTGGACGAAGGGGACGCGGGCCATTTCCCGCGCCGCCGCCGGCGGCTCCGGGGGCGCCGCCGCGGCGGTGGGCGACTGCGCGGAAAGCGTGAGGCAGGACAGCAGGCCGAGTGTGCCGAGGATTCTGCGGGAGGAACCCATGATCCTGTCTCCATTTTCCGATCAAGGGGACAAAACAGGAGTGCACTTTGTCAGAAATCGGGCTGGAAATCACGCCGGACTCGCTCGTACCGCCTTTTGGGCGATAACACGCACCCTCACCCCGGGCGGGTCGTTATGAGGGCACCATCGTTCGAATCGAAAGGAAATCGGAGATGAAGAAGACCCTGGTGCGCGGCACCACCATCGCGGTCGCCGGCGCGGCGATGCTCGCGGGCGGCGCGGGCCTCGCCTCCGCGAACGGCGGGAGCGGCGCGAGCGCCAAGGGCCTGGCCGCCGGCTCCCCCGGCGTCCTGAGCGGGAACCTGGTCCAGGTCCCGGTCCACGTCCCGGTCAACGTCTGCGGCAACACCGCGCAGCTGGTCGGCCTCCTCAACCCGGCGTTCGGCAACACCTGCGTGAACGCCTGAGCGTCAACCACGACGTCCGAAACGGCGGCATCCGGGTGAAGTCACGCAACCCGATCGCGAACCGGACCGTTGATCCGGGTGCTCCAGTACCGGGCAATCCTGCAAAAAAGGGACGATAATGATCAAGAAGTTTGCGGCCGGCGCAGCGGTTGCCGCCTCCGTCGTGGGCCTGGGCGCCTCCATGGCCCCGCAGGCGATGGCCATCGGGAACGACAACGGCATCAACACCGCCAACGGCAACAACGCCGCGCAGATCTACGGCAACCAGGCCACCTACGGCAACATGAGCCCCCAGATGGCGCTGATCCAGGGCTCCTTCAACAAGCCCTGCATCGCCCTGCCGGCCAAGGCCAACGTGCAGTCCGTGCTCGCGCTCGTCAACGTCGGCGTCCAGGACATCCCCGTCCTGTCCAGCCCGCAGAACCAGCAGTGCACCGAGAACTCGACCCAGGCCAAGGGCGACGAGGCCCTCTCGCACATCCTCAGCAACATCCCGATCCTCTCCGGCAACGTCTCCTCCGGCAGCTGATCGCGCACCACTCCCGCGAGGCCGTCGCACCTTCGGGTCGCGGCGGCCTCGCCGCGTGTGGGCCCAGGGAATTCCCGAAGCGAAATGGGCGGAAAATCCGAAGTGCCGCCGCCCCGCCACCGCTCCTGAATTCGAGGAATTTCTCGGTTTCTTTTTCTCCGACTGCTCGTTGTTATCAGTGCAGCGGATAGACCTCTGCGGGAAGGAAAGAAAAGAAATGACGTACAAGAAGGCAGTGGTGCTCGCCGCCGGCGTTCTGATGGCCGCCGGTGGCGCCGCCCCCGCCATGGCCGACGCCGGTGCCGCGGGCCAGGCCGTGGGCTCCCCCGGTGTCCTCTCGGGCAACCTCGTCCAGGTCCCCGTGCACGTCCCGGTCAACGTCTGCGGCAACACCGTCAACGTGATCGCGCTGCTGAACCCCGCGTTCGGCAACACCTGCGTCAACGCCTGACGAAGCGCCTGCGCCCGCAAGGGCAGACCTCCTCGGGGTGGCCTCGGAGTGCACGGCGGTGCACTCCGAGGCCACCTTCGATTCAGCCACCGGCCCCCGCGCCGGTAGACAGGGAAGGACCCATGCGACAGGTACTGAGCCGACAGGTACTGGGCAAGGGGGTACTCACGGCCGCGGCCGCGTCGAGCCTGCTGTCGATCGCGGCCGGCGCCGCGTACGCACACCCCGGGGCGATGGCCGAGGCCTCGCACTCGCCGGGCGTGCTGGCCGGCAACAGCGTCTCGGTACCGATCACGTTCTCGCCGAACGTGTGCGGCAACAGCGTGGACGCGGGCGCTGCGCTCAACCCCGCCATGGGCAACACGTGCGCCGCCACGAGCGGCTCCCACGGCTCCCACGGCTCCGACGTCGACTACGACCGCTACCTCAGCCCCGAGCACGCCGAGGCCTTCGAGCGCTACCTCGCCGAACGCCCGGGCGGCCGCCACGCGCTGCCCGAGCAGCGCCGGGAGGAGGAGCCCCGCCACGAGGCCCCCCGCGCACACGCTCCCAGGCACGCGGCCCCCAAGCACGCGGCCCCGCGCCACGAGGAGGGCCCCCGCGAGGCCTCCGATCGAGGCGGCTACGGCGGCCACGACGACGAGGATCGGGGCCCGCGCGGCGAGGAGGAGTGCGACGACCACCCGCCGCTGCACGAGGAGCGGCCCCCGCACGCCGACCACCCGACCCCGCACCCGGCCCCGCCGCGCCCCGCCCCGGAGCCGAAGCCCGAGCCGGTGCCGTGGCCGCAGCCCGAGCCCGTGGCCGAGCAGCCGGCCCCCGCGCCGATGCCGCCGCTGCCGCCGGCCCCCGAGGCCCCCGCGCCGATGCCCGAGGAGCAGCCGAAGCCGCTCCCCGCCCCGCTGCCCGCGCCGCCTCCGGTCCAGGAGGTCCCGCAGCCCGAGGAGCAGCCGAAGCCGCTGCCGGCCCCCGCGCCGCAGACCCCGACGCCGGCGCCGCCCGCGATGGAGGACGGCCCCGCGCCGCACCCGCCGCACGGCAGCCAGCCCGTGGAGCGGCCCGTCGAACAGCCCGCCCCGGTGGTCGAGCGCCCCGCGGACCAGCCCCCGGCGGCTCCGGCCGGCGACGTCCCCGTCCACCTGCCCCCCGCGCCGACCGCGCCCGCACCGGAGCCCGCCCCGCCGGTGACCCCGGGGCCGGCTCCGGCCGCTCCCGCGCCGGCGCCGCTGCCCTCGCTCGCCACGGCTCCGGAGCTCGCCGCGACCGGCGCGGGCGAGTTGGGCGCGCTGACGGCCCTCGCCTCGGCCCTGGTCCTGGGCGGGGCGATCCTCTACCGGCGTTCGGCCGTCTCCTGACCGCATTACCGGTAATCGCAAGAAATATCGGCCGGAGAATCCCTTGTCGGATTCTCCGGCCATTGTCGTGCGGGGCCCGTACGCGTTTCCGTGGCCGCCGGTAATCGTTACGCAGGGCGAAAGCGGCGCGACGGTCGCCGCCGCCGGAGCCTTCGCCCACGAAAAGAAGAGGATTTTCGATAATGAAGCTGTCCAAGGTCGCCGCTGTCGTCGCCGGATCCGTCGCCGCCCTGGGTGCCGCGGCCCCCGCCTTCGCCGCCGACACCCCGGCCGCGATGCCTCCCATGAGCGCGACGGGCGGTCTGACCGAGGTGCTGAACGCCACCGGGCCCGTGAGCGAGGCGCTCCCCCAGACGCTGGGCAACGGCCTGGCCGAGCAGAACCAGAACGTCGACAAGGTCGTCGGCACCGTCCAGAAGGTCAACGAGGTCCGCAACAACGTCCCCGGCGAGGTGCTGGGCCTGGCCAACGGCGCGACCCAGGCCTCCCCGCTCCTCGGCGGGGTGAAGCTCAACGGGGGCGCGCACTGAGAGGCGCCGCACACGACTGTGGGCGCCACCGGCGAGGCCGGGGCGCCCACAGTCGTTTGCGCGTCGAACGGGCCGACGTACGTCAGTCGTTGACGCAGATGTTGCCGAACGCCGGGTTCAGGGCGCCGATGACGTTCACGGAGTTGCCGCAGACGTTGACCGGGATGTGGACCGGGACCTGGGCGAGGTTGCCCGAGAGGACACCGGGGGAACCCACGGCCGCGCCCTCGGCAGCGGAGTCGGCGGACGCGGCGCCCGCGGCACCGGCCACGGCGAGACCAGCGGAGGCCAGGGCCACGGCGGCCTTCTTGGCAGCAGAGTTCATGGGAAGTGCACCTTCTGTTCGATGTCCTGCCCCGGTCCCGGGGCTCACACCGAGCGAAACGGTCCGCCTTCCCGAACGACACGGCCGACCGGTGAATCCGACCTGTTCAGTCCAATAGTCGTAACCATGCGGCCGGTCCGCGCGCCCCGTCCTAGGGGACGGGGACGTCCGGGAGGGGCACGTCCGGGACCGCGGGCACGGCGGGCACTGCGGGGACCGCGGGCACGGACGGCGCGGCCGGGAGCTGCGGCGTCGCCGGGAGTTGCGGCGTCGCCGGGAGTTGCGGCACGGCCGGGAGCTCGGGGACCGTGGGCGTCGCCGGGAGCCCGGGGACCTCGGGGACCGTGGGCAGGGTGGGGAGTTGGAGGTCCGGCAGCCCCGGGATCTCGGGCAGGGTCGGCAGCGTCGGCAGGTTGATCGGCGGGAGGGTCACCCCCGCGGGCAGCAGGGCCGTGACGGACTTGAGGATGCCCTCCAGGGTCGTGCCCAGGCTCGCGAGGAGGTCGTCGATCGGGCCCGCCGCGACGCGCCCCTGCGCCTTCGCTTCCTGCTTGAACTCCTTGACCTCCTCGATCTGCTCGCGCACCGCCGCCGCCCGCCGGGTGAGGTCGGCGGCGCGCTCCCCGTCGGCGGCCACCGCGGGGGCGACCGCGCCGGACAGTATGACGACGGCGAGGGCCGACGGGACGAGGACACGGAGGCGGGAGGACTGGGTGCGGTGCATGGGATTTCCTTCGCGAGACGACACGGAAGCGGACCAGAGCGATCCGCCTTCCTTACCCACCGTGCGAACACCTCGTACGGAGCGCAACCGGACGCATGGCCCCCACCGCGGCCCCGCCGGGCCTTCGGGCGCCGCCGAAGGGCCCGGAGGCGAAGCGGCGCGGCCGTGCCGACTGCGTACGGGCTTCGCGCACGCGTCCGCAGCGGCCTCACCCGCTCCGGGGAAAAGCGCGGCCCGAACGGGCCGTTTGAGTGAAGCGGCGGAACCAACCCGTGGACGGCCCGGTTGATCAGGGCGCTCCACTCGCGGGCACTCGTGCGACAGAAGGACCGAATGATGTTCAAGAAGATCATGACCGCCGCCGCGGTCTCCGCCGTTGCCGTCGGCGCGGGCGCGGCCGTTGCCACCCCGGCCATGGCCATCGGCAACGACAACGGGGTCAACACCGTCAACGGCAACGGCGCCGTCCAGGCGTACGGCAACCAGACCACCCACGGCGACCTGAGCCCGCAGCTCGGCCTCGTCCAGGGCACCCTGAACAAGCCCTGCATCGGCCTGCCCGCCAAGGTCAACGCCCAGTCGCTGGTGGCGCTGCTCAACATCGGCGTCCAGGACATCAACGTCCTGTCCAACCCGCAGAACCAGCAGTGCACCGAGAACTCCACCCAGGCCAAGGGTGACGAGCCGCTCTCGCACATCCTCAGCAACATCCCGGTCCTCTCCGGCAACGCCTCCGCCGGCAGCTGATCCCGGCTCCCGCACCGCGCGTCAGGGCCCCGGCAGCCGCTTCGGCAGCCGGGGCCCTGTCGCGTGTCCGTCGCCTCCGCTCAGCTCGTCCAGAACTCCCACCACCGGGTCAGGACCAACATCCCGATCACGCCGACGTGCAGGGCGGGCGGCGCCCAGGCGAAGTCGGTGAAGAAGGTCCGCAGCGGGCCGGGGGCGGGCAGGACGCCGGTGCGGACGTTGTGCGCCGTGACGGCCCAGAACATGAGCAGCGTCGCCACCCAGGCCAGGCAGCACCACAGGCACAGGGCGTTGATCTCGTAGAGCGACTGGACCATCAGCCAGGCGCAGAAGCCGGTGCCGAAGAGGGTGCCGGCGTTCAGCCCCAGCCAGAACCAGCCGCGGTAGCGGGCGCCCGAGAGCAGGCCCGCGCCGACGCAGACCACGACGGCGTAGCCGGCCAGGCCGAGCATGGGGTTGGGGAAGCCGAAGGCGGCGGCCTGCTCGCTCTGCATGACGCTGCCGCAGGAGACCACGGGGTTGAGGCTGCAGGCGGGCTTGAAGTCCGGGTCCTCCAGCAGCAGGAACTTGTCGAGGGTGATCACCCAGGAGGCCAGCAGCCCGGCGACCCCGGTGACCACCAGCAGCCAGGCCAGGGCCGTGGGGGTCGGGGCCGCCCCGGGGCCGGACCGGGGCCGGACCTGTTGACGGGGGACGTCCACTGTGTGCGTTGCCATCCACCCATGGTCCCGCGCAATGCCCCAGAACGGGGCCAATCATGCTTACCCGGTACGAAAGTTGACCTGAAGGTGTGGCGGGAACCCCCGATACTTCCCGGACGTTTTACCGAACCCCGGACGTGATGTCAGAACCGGGCGCTACGTTGAGCTTCCGCGAAGTCACAAGCTGCGACGGCCTGGAGACCCACCTTGAGCGATCCGTACGAGACAACCGAGGCGCACCTCGAGCGACTCCTGGGCCGCGCCCTCAACTCCTTCGACCTCCCCGACCCGTTGGTGGAGCGCATCGGTACGGCGCTCGCCCACAGCTCCTCCCTCTACACGACCCACCACAGCCCGTCGGCGGGCGTGTGGCGGGAGACGCACCGGCACACCTACCTCCTGGCGGACGGCGCCTCGGTCTCCCTGTGGGAGTTGACCTACCGCACGCGCGGCGAGCGGAGCATGCGGTGCGAGGTCTTCGCGAGCAAGGGCGATCTGACGCTCGCGGTGACCCGCCGCTTCGGCGCCCTCCCGGCGGACGGGGCGGCGACGACGATCCCGTCCGGCCTCGACGTCGAGGGCGACCCCGACCACGATCTGGCCCTGCTGGGCGCCCTGTTCGCGACCTCCGCCCCGCGCCACCGCGAGTACACGGTGGAGCAGTCCGCCGACCACGCCCGGCGGGTGCTGCGCCGGGCGGAGAACGGCGACCGTCCGGGCGAGGGGGTCGCCTCGCTGCTGCGCTCGGCGTACGCGCACCGCATCACCCAGGCCTTCGGCGGCCGGCAGGCCCTGGCGGACGGGCGGGACGCCGGGTTCAGCCTCTACGAGCACGCCTTCGTCCTGCTGGACGGCAGCGAGTTCAGCCTGTGGGAGGTCGAGCACACCGCGACCCCGGACGGCCGGCACATGTGCGAGGTGTACGCGAGCGAGTCCGCGGCGCGCGGGGCGATGGAGGTCCGCTCCCGGGTGCGGTGAGCCGGGGCCGCGGGGCGGGCGGATCCCCTCGGGCGGCTCCCGTCGGGCGGCGGCGGCGTGCGTCGGCCGTCAGGCTTCGGCGGCGGGCGGGTCCAGGGGCAGGTCCAGCGGGAGGTCCTCGGTGACGCGGACCCGCTCGGGGCGCAGGTCCGCGGGGGTGGGCATGGCGCTGCCGGGCAGTCGGACGGCGGCCGCGCCGTGGGCCAGCGCGGAGGCGAGGGCGGCGGGGCCGGTCCCTCCGGCGATGAGGAAGCCGGCCAGGGAGGCGTCGCCCGCGCCGACGTCGCTGCGGACGGCGGTGACGGGGGCGGTGCCGTGGAAGGTGCCCTCGGGGCCGACGAGGAGCTGGCCGTGCCGGCCGAGGGAGGCCAGGACGGCGCCCGCGCCGCGCCCGAGGAGTTCCTCGGCGGCCTTGACGGCGTCCCCGAGGGTGGCCAGGGGGCGGCCGACCGCCTCGGCGAGCTCCGCCGCGTTCGGCTTGATCACGTCCGGGCGAGCAGGCAGGGCCGCGTGCAGGGCGGGGCCCGAGGTGTCGAGGGCGAAGCGGGCCTTGGCCGTGTGGGCCCGGTCGACGAGTTCGGCGTACCACTCGGGCCGCAGGCCGGGGGGCAGGCTGCCGCAGCCGGCGATCCAGGCGGGGGCGCCGGAGCAGGTGCGGACGGTGTCGAGGAGGAGGGCGGATTCGGCGGCGGACAGCTCCGGGCCGGCCGCGTTGATCTTCGTCAGGGTGCCGTCGGGTTCGGCGACGGCGACGTTCGAGCGGGTCTGGCCGGCGATGGCGACGGCCGTGACGTCCACGCCCTGCGCGCCGAGGAGTTCGGCGAGGAGGGTGCCGGGGGCGCCGCCGAGCGGGAGGACGGCCGTGGCGCGGAAGCCGGCCGCGGCGACGGCCCGCGCGACGTTGACCCCCTTGCCGCCGGGGTCGACCCGCTCGGCGGCGGCGCGCAGGACGGCGCCGCGGTCGAGCGAGGGGACCTCGTAGGTGCGGTCCAGGGAGGGGTTCGGGGTGACGGTGAGGATCATGCGAGCCTGGTGCCCGGATGCGTACATGTGGATTTACGTCCGTTCCATGCCCGTTTCTGACGATTCTCCCCCACCCTACGTGGGTCGGCCCCCAAAAACAAAGGAAAACGGACATACCCGCCAACAGGGGCGGGCATGTCCGTTCGCGGCGGCGGCGCCGGGGCTAGGGGCTAGCCGACCGGGACCTTCTCGACCGCGGGCTCCCCCGCGGCGACGGCGCCCTCGCGCTCACCCATCGGGACCTGCTTGCGCGGCAGCATGAACATCACCGCGAAGATCACGACGAGGACCGCCACCACCCACCACAGGGCGCCGCGGAAGGCCTCGACGTAGGGCGGGCCGAAGACCATGTCGTCGTCGATCAGTCCGAAGAAGACGACGGAGGTCAGGCCGAGACCCAGCGCGTTGCCCATCTGGCCGGTGGTGTTGATCAGGCCCGAGGCCGAACCGGCGTGCTCGCGCGGCACCTGGGAGAGCACGGTGTCGGTGAGCGGGGCCACGATCAGGCCCATGCCCAGGCCCATGACGATCAGCGGGGCGGCCATCTGCCAGGAGGCGATCGCCATGCCGTAGTGCTCGGACTCCCAGATGTAGAGGAGCAGGCCCGCGGCCATGGTCAGGGCGCCCGCCTGGAGCACCTTGCGGCCGAAGCGCGGGACGAGCTTCTGGACGGACAGGCCCGCGGCCACCGAGACGGCGATGGAGAAGGGGATGCCCGTGGTGCCGGCGCGCAGGGCGCTCCAGCCCAGGCCCATCTGCATGTAGAGCGTCCAGACCAGGAAGAAGATGCCGGTCGCGATGCCGAAGGTGAGCTGGACGGCGATGCCGCCCGCGAAGCTCTTGACCTTGAAGAGGGACAGCTCGACCAGCGGGGAGCCGTCCTTCTTGATCTTGTACCGCTCGTAGCCGATGAAGGCGGCGAAGACGAAGGGCGAGGCGATCATGCAGACGAAGCCCCACACCGGCCAGTCGTTCTCCCGGCCGTGCGTCAGCGGGAAGATCAGCATGACCAGCGCGAGGGTGGCGAGGACGACGCCCACCAGGTCCAGGCGCAGCGCCTTGGGGGCCTTGGACTCGGTGATGAACTTGCGGCCCAGGATCACGCCCGCGATGCCCACCGGCAGGTTGATCAGGAAGATCGGGCGCCATTCGAGACCGAAGAGGTTCCACTGGGTGAGCAGGGCCCCGAGCATCGGGCCGGAGACGGCGCCGAGGCCGACGATCGCGCCGAACATGCCGAAGACCTTGCCGCGCTCGTGCGGCGGGAAGGTGACGTGGATGATCGCGAGGACCTGCGGGACCATCATGGCCGCCATGCCGCCCTGGAGGATGCGGGAGACGACGAGCATGGACGGGTTGGCGGCGATGCCGCAGAGCAGCGAGGCGGCCGTGAAGCCGGCGATGCCGACGAGGAAGAGGCGCTTGCGGCCGTAGATGTCGCCGAGGCGACCGCCGGTGATCAGACCGGCGGCGAAGGCGAGGGCGTAGCCGGCGGTGATCCACTGGATCGCGCTGGTGGAGGCGCCGAAGTCCTGGCGCATGCCGGGTATCGCGATGTTGACGATCGTGACGTCGACCAGGTCCATGAAGGCCGCGGTCATCACGATGGCGAGGGCGAGCCAGCGGCGGCGGTCGACGGGGGCCGCGCCCGCGTCGTCCGCCCCCTCGCCGGGGGCTTCCCCGCCGGCGCCGGCGGCCGGTGCGGGGGTCGGGCCTGATCCTTCGGCGGCCGCGTTCCGCTCTTCTCGTACGGGCCCGTTCTTTCTTTCGGGCGATGTCTGGGACGTCTCGGTGCTCATGGAGAGAAACCTAGACGGGATGTAGGTCAATCGGTGTCCTATTTCCCTGGCAACCTGGATCCATGAACGACACCCCGGCACGGCTGCTCACCCTGCTGTCCCTGCTCCAGACCCCGCGCGAGTGGCCGGGCAGCGAGTTGGCGGAGCGGTTGCGGGTGAGCGCGCGGACCATCAGACGGGACATCGACCGCCTCCGCGAGCTCGGGTACCCGGTGGAGGCGACCATGGGCGCCGTCGGCGGGTACCGGCTCGTCGCCGGGGCGGCGATGCCGCCGCTGCTGCTCGACGACGAGGAGGCGGTGGCCATCGCGGTGGGGCTGCGGGCGGGGGCGGGGCACGCGATCGAGGGGGTCGAGGAGGCCTCCGTACGGGCCCTGGCGAAGCTGGAGCAGGTCCTGCCGGCGCGGCTGCGCCGCCGGGTGGGCGCGCTCCAGTCGGCCACCGTCGCCGTGACCCGGGGGGACGGGGCGAGCGTGGACCCGCGCACGCTGACGGCGATGGCGGGGGCGGTGGCGGGCCCGGAGCGGCTGAGGTTCGCCTATCGGGCGCGGGACGGGGTGGAGTCCCGGCGGCTGGTGGAACCGTACCGCCTGGTGAGCACGGGCAGCCGGTGGTACCTGGTCGCCTACGACCTGGAGCGGGAGGACTGGCGGACCTTCCGGGTGGACCGGGTGAGCGAGCCGTTCCCCACGGGCGCGCGGTTCGTGCCGCGGGAGCTGCCGATGGACGCGGCGGAGTTCGTGCGGCGCGGGTTGCGGGGCCGGGAGACCTACACGGCGGACGTGTCCTTCGCCGCCCCGCCGCAGGACCTGCCGCAGTGGCTGCGCGCGCTCGCGGTGCCGGAGCCGGACGGGGACGGAGACGGGGTGCGGGCCCGCTTCGAGAGCGGGGACGACCCGCAGTGGCTGGCCGCCCGCCTGGCCTTGCTGGGGGTGCCGTTCACGGTGCGCGGGCCGGAGCGCCTGGCGCGGGCGGCGGCGGAGCTGGGCACGCGGCTGGCGGGGGCGGGCGGGGCGGCGTAGGGGCCGCCCGGAGGCACGATCGCGCGGCGGGCGGGGCGGCGCGGGCCCCGGCGCCTGGGGGTGCCGGGGCTCGTACGGGGGGGGCGGGGCCGCGTGCGGCGGGGTGGGGCGGTCAGGCCACGGCGTCGAAGCCGGTGTCGCGGGCCATGCGCTTGAGTTCGAGCAGCGCGTGCTTCTCGATCTGGCGGATCCGCTCGCGGGTCAGGCCGTGCTGCTTGCCGACCTCCGTGAGGGTCCGCTCCCGGCCGTCCTCGATGCCGTAGCGCATCTTGATGATGGACGCGGTGCGCTGGTCCAGCTTGCCGAGCAGGTCCTCCAGCTCCTCGCTGCGCAGCAGGGAGAGCACGGACTGTTCGGGGGAGATCGCGGAGGTGTCCTCCAGCAGGTCGCCGAACTGGGTGTCGCCCTCGTCGTCCACGGACATGTTGAGGCTGACCGGGTCGCGCGCCCAGTCCAGTACGTCGCCGACGCGCTTCTCCGTGGTGTCGAGCTCGGCGGCGATCTCGGCGTGCTCCGGGTCGCGGCCGTTCTCGCGGTTGAACTCGCGCTGCACCCGACGGATGCGGCCGAGTTCCTCGACGAGGTGGACGGGGAGGCGGATGGTGCGGGACTGGTCGGCGATGGAGCGGGTGATGGCCTGGCGGATCCACCACGTGGCGTACGTGGAGAACTTGAAGCCCTTGGCGTAGTCGAACTTCTCGACGGCGCGGACCAGGCCGGCGTTGCCCTCCTGGATCAGGTCGAGGAGGGGGAGCCCGCTGCGCGGGTAGCGGCGGGCGACGGCGACCACGAGGCGGAGGTTGGACCGGATGAAGACCTCCTTGGCCCGCTCGCCCTCGGCGGCCAGGGCCTCCAGCTCCTCGCGCGCCGGGCTCTCCCCCGCGCGCTCGGCCTCACCGTCGAGGATCTGCCGGGCGTAGACGCCCGCCTCGATGATCTGGGAGAGCTCCACTTCCTTGGCGGCGTCGAGCAGCGGGGTGCGCGCGATCTCGTCCAGGTACATGCCGACCAGGTCGCGGTCTGCTATCTCCCCGCCCACAGCGCGTGCGCTGCTCGTGGACTGACGACGGGCGACGGCGCGGGTTGCCATGCGTGCTCCCTTGCGATGAAGTTCGGTCGCGGTGCGGCTGCGGGACACCACCGGCGGTGCGGCGGAGCGCCCGGAGGCGCTGTGGACACTCTCCCGAGTGCCCGCGTCCGAAGGAAACAACGACTGGAATCAGGACAGAATTCCCACGTTGCCCCGCTATTTCCGAGATCTTGCAGTATCCTGCCCCGCCGCAGGGGCGGTACGGTGCCGCGAGAGCCCGAAGAGGCGCAGGTCAGACCCGAAGTGAAGGCAGTTCCTTCCGCTTGCCCGGAGGCTCGCGCACCTAACCGCCGTGAGACCGCCGTCACACGCGGTCCATGCGGTACGCACGCGCGGTACGCCCGACTCCACCCCGAGGGAGCGCTTTCCCTCGGCGCTCTCCCACCCCGGAAGACGGCGCCCGCCGCTTTCCGGTTGCCTGGACTGGCGATCGAATCGCCGAATACGCCACGAGTCGGGTTTTCCCGCCTGAAACGGACCTCGCGCGCCGCCCCCGGCCTCCCATGAGAGCTAGCCGAACTGGAGGGAGCGCTTCGACAGGCCCATCCAGAAGCCGTCCACCGGGGTGCGCTGGGCGCCGAGGTCGGACCCGGCCGCGCCCAGCGCGACGAACAGCGGCGCGAAGTGTTCCGTACGGGGGTGGGCCAGCCGGCCGGCCGGGGACTTGACCTCGAAGTCGAGCAGGGCGTCGACGTCGCCGGCGGCCAGTGCCTCGCCGCCCCAGGCGTCGAACTCCGCCGACCAGCCGGGCACGCCGGGGCCGGTGTGGCGCAGGGCCGCGAGGTTGTGGGTGAAGAAGCCGCTGCCGACGATCAGCACTCCCTCGTCGCGCAGCGGGGCGAGCCTGCGCCCGATCTCCATGAGCCGGGTCGGGTCCAGGGTCGGCAGCGACATCTGGAGCACCGGTATGTCGGCCCCGGGGTACATCTCGACGAGGGGGACGTACGCGCCGTGGTCCAGCCCGCGCTCCGGGAGGTCCTGGACGGGGGTTCCGGGGGCGCGCAGGAGGGCGCGGACCGAGGCGGCCAGGTCCGGGGCGCCGGGGGCGTCGTAGCGCACGCCGTAGTAGTGCTCGGGGAAGCCCCAGAAGTCGTACACGAGCGGGACGGGCACGGTGGCGCCGAGGGCGAGCGGGGCCTCCTCCCAGTGGGCGGAGACCATGAGGATCGCGCGCGGGCGGGGCAGGGCGGCCGACCAGGCGGCGAGTTCGCCGCGCCAGATCGGGTCGTCGGCGAGGGGCGGGGCGCCGTGGCTGAGGTACAGGGCCGGCATGCGGGCGGGAACCCGGTCCTGGGCCTGCGCGTCGGCCGGGGTCGGGGCCTGCGCGTCGGCCGGGGTCGGGGCCTGCGTACCGGCCGGGGTCGGGGCCGGCGTACCGGCCGGGGTCGGGGCCGGCTCGGGGTGGGCGGTGGCCATCGGGGGCGCTCCTCGTTCGTCCGTGTGGGGCGCCGTGGACCTGCCGCGGACACGACGAACCCCGCTTCATTCAAATTTGAACGAAGCGGGGTCCTCAGTCATTCCCACACCGGTACCGGCGGCGAGGGCGGGGGTGCGCCCGTCAGTGGGCGATCACCGGAACCTTGAGGCCGGCGTCCTCGGAGTCGGCGCCCGCACCCGAGCCGGAGGCCACCGGGCCGCCGGAGTTCGGACGCCCCGTGTTGATCAGCGCGAACGCGAGGGCCGCGCTGACGGCGAGGATGCCGACGGCCCACCAGATCGCGGACGAGTAGCCCTCGACCATGGCCCGCGCCTGCACCAGCTGCGCGGCCGGGCCGCCCGCCGCGGCCTCCGCCGCGTGGTCGGTCAGGTACGCGGTGGTCGCCGAGGCGGCGATCGTGTTCAGCAGGGCGGTGCCGATCGCGCCGCCCACCTGCTGGGAGGTGTTGACCATGGCCGAGGCCACGCCCGCGTCGGCGGCGTCCACCCCGTAGGTGGCCAGGGACATGGCCGGCATGAACGCCGTACCCATGCCCAGGCCCAGCAGCAGCTGCGCCGGGAGGATGAGCGCCGGGTAGGAGGAGTCGACCTCCAGCTGGGTGAGCAGCAGCATGCCGACGGCGGCGAGCAGGAAGCCCGGGCCCATCAGCAGGCGGGGCGCCACGCGGGTCATCAGACGGGCGCCGATCTGGGTGGAGCCCGTGATCATGCCCGCGATCATCGGCAGGAAGGCGAAGCCGGTCTTGACGGGCGAGAAGCCCTTCACGACCTGGAGGTAGTAGGTGAGGAAGAGGAACAGGCCGAACATCGCGATGACGGCCAGACCCAGGGAGAGGTAGACACCGCCGCGGTTGCGCTCCATCAGGACGCGCAGCGGCAGCAGCGGGGACTTCACCTTGGCCTCGACGAGCACGAAGGCCGCCAGCAGCAGCACCGACGCGACGAACATCGACACGGTGACCGCGTCCGACCAGCCGGCCGACTCGGCACGGGTGAAGCCGTACACGAGCGCGACGAGACCGAGGGTCGAGAGGATCACGCCGGGGATGTCGAGCGGGGCGCGGTTACGGCCGCCCGCCGGCTCACGGATGATCAACCAGGCGCCCACGGCCGCGACGATCGCGAACGGGATGTTGACGAAGAAGGTCCAGCGCCAGTTGAGGTACTCGGTGAGGAAGCCGCCGAGGATCAGGCCGACGGCGCCGCCGCCGCCCGCGATGGCGCCGTAGATGCCGAAGGCCTTGGCCCGCTCCTTGGCGTCGGTGAAGCCGACCGCCAGCAGGGAGAGCGCGGCCGGGGCGAGCAGCGCGCCGAAGGCACCCTGGAGGGCGCGGGCGCCGAGCATCATCGCCTCGCCGGTGGCGGCGCCGCCCAGCGCGGAGGCCAGGGCGAAGCCGATGAGGCCGATGACGAAGGCGTTCTTGCGGCCCCACTTGTCGGCGATGCGACCGCCGAAGAGCAGCAGACCGCCGAAGGCCAGCGCGTACGCGGTGATGACCCACTGACGATTGCCGTCGGAGATGCCCAGATCGGTCTGGGCGGAGGGCAGCGCGATGTTCACGATGGTCGCGTCGAGGACGACCATCAGCTGCGCCAGGGCGATGAAGACGAGTGCCTTCCACCGGTTCGGATCGGGGAGGGCGGCAGCCGGCGACTGCGCGCTCACGGCTGTTTTTGACATGGGGGTACCCACTCACTGTGTGACGGTGCGGAATGACTGGAAGAAGGTAAGAAAAAGCTAGTTCGTGAAGGTTTGTTACGTCATGTGGTTTTATGCGGCGCGGTCGGTCGTGCGCGCCCGGTCGACGCGCGGCGGACGGCCGACCGACGCGCGCCGTACGGCGGGCGCCGTACGGCCAAGGCCATCACGGCCTCATGGAGTCACGGTCTTGCGGCGCAGGTCTTCCAACGTGGCGGCCTCGCCGGGCAGTTCGGAGCGGGCCGGGGCCCGCAGACCGTCGAGGAAGAGCTGGAGGTGGCGGTGGGCGAACCGGTCCGCCTCCGGGCAGGCGCTGCCCGGCAGCGGACGGCTGAGTTGGGAGAGCGCGACCATCAGGTCGCCCACGCCGATGTCGGTGCGCACCAGGCCGTCGCGCTGGCCGGCGGCGAGGAGGTTCTCCACGGCCGCCCCCAGCGCCTCGCGCGAGGCGAGGAGTTCGGGGTGGTCGCGGTCGAAGCCGTCGGAGAGCATCGGGCACAGGGCGCCGATCCGCTCGTCGGCGGCGGTGTGGGTGAAGCGACAGAGGGCCGCGAAGGCGTCGGGCTCCTTGGCCAGGGAGTCCTCGGCGAGGGCGGTGACCCGGTCCGTCACGTACAGCACCACGTGGTGGACGAGGTCGGCGCGGTCGGGGAAGTGGCGGTAGAGGGTGGCGTTGCCGATGCCGGCCCGGCGGGCGATCTCGTCCAGCGGAGCCTGGGAGCCGAACTCCACGAGCATCTCGCGGGCGGCCGCGAGGATCCGCTCGCGGTTGCGCACGGCGTCCGCGCGCGGCTTCGGCACCGGGGTGGGAGCGGGTTCCGCGAGGTCCACGCCGCCCCGGGGGGCGGGCGCGGAGGTGCGGCCGATGCTCTTCATTCCGGGGCCTCCCTGGGGTGGTGACGCGTACGACGGGGAACGGGCGACCTCCCGAACCGGGGGGTCTGTCCCCGCTTCGTGGGGACTCTCTTGCAAACGGGGATGAGGTCCCCGGTTATTTCACCCGCAGGTGTGAGCCGAGTCACATGGAAAGATGCTGGTTCATCCCGTTTGGACGCTTTCGACGCGCGGGCGTGTCGTGGCGGACGGAGGGTGGGCGAACAGAGCGCAGTCCGGACCCGGCCGGCTGCCGCGGACCCGAAGGCGATCTCCATGCCGCAGACGCGCCACCGGATACGCAGACCCTGCCGCACCAGCGCGTACATCGGCCTGACCGCGCTGGCCCTCGGCGTCACGGCGACCGCCAGCACCGGGATATCGGGCCGCGGCCACTCGGCCTCCGGCCCCGTCGCCACCTCCGCCGAATCGGTGCTCGCCCCCTGCCGGATCGCCGGGACCATGGGCGTGCAGATGTCGGAGGGCCTGCCGACCCCGCCCGGGTACTCCCGCTCGACGGGCGAGGTCCGCGCGCTCAACCTGATGATCGACTTCCCCGACGCCAAGGGGGAGGGCACCGCCCTGGACCGGCTCGCGGAGTTCTTCCCCCAGACCTCCGACTGGTTCCGCACCAGCTCCTACGGACGGCTCGCCTACCACGCCGAGGCGCCCATACGGGACTGGCTGCGGATGCCGATGCCCTTCGCCGCGTACGGGATCGAACGCGGCTCACCCTATGAGCCCGGCTACCGCCAACTCGTCGAACACATCGCGAAGGCCGCCGACCCCGAGGTGGACTTCAGCCGCTACGACCTGATCAACATCCTGGTCACGCCGAACGCCGGCCCCTCCGCCCTCGACACCGTCCTGTCGGTGACCTTCTCCGGCAACAGCGAGGCGCCGGTGGCCGACGGGGTGCCGCTCGCGAACACGTCCTTCGTCTACAGCCGGCAGGACGACGGCTCCGGCACCTACCGGGAGACCGGCTACCGGGTGCTGCCCCACGAGAACGGGCACGTCTTCGGCCTGCCCGACCTCTACACCGCCGACGGGGGCGGCACCGTCGGGCACTGGGACATCATGAGCGAGGACTGGGGCGCCAACAACGACCTCCTCGGCTGGCACAAGTGGAAGCTGGGCTGGCTCGACGGCAACCAGATCAGCTGCGCCTCCGCGCCCGGCATCAGCGACCACGTGCTGTCGCCGCTGGCCGTCGCGGGCGGCACCAAGCTGGCCTTCGTCCCGACCTCGGAGAGCGCCGGGATCGCGGTGGAGGTCCGCACCCTCGCCGGGAACGACGAGGCCGTCTGCAAACCCGGGGTGCTCATCTACAAGGTCGACTCCGACGTGGACACCGGGCACGGGCCGGTGACCGTCTCGGACAGCGCCGTCGCCAGCGGCGGCTGTACGAGGAGGCCGAACGTGCACGCCGAACTGTCGGACGCGCCCTTCCGACCGGGCGACACCTTCACGGACGAGAAGTCGGGCGTCAGCATCTCGGTGGTGGGCGAGCTGCGCAACGGGAACTACCAGGTGCGCGTGACGCGGCCGTGAGCCGGAGCCCCGCCCCGCCTGCGGGCGGCGGGGCGGGGCGGGGCTGCCGGGCGCCTGGGCGGGGTCCTGCGACCGGCCGGGACCGCCGCGGTCGGCCGGGCCGCTGTGGTCCGCCGGGACGCTCGGCCCCGCAGGTCCGGACCTCCGGCCCCCCGCCCCGGGGGGCCCGGCCGGGGAGGCTGGGGGAACCGCCCCCGACCGTAGGAGACCGAGACCCGTGAAGGCGTTCGTACTGCCCCCGGGCGGCGTACCGGCCGTGGTGGACCGACCCGCGCCGCGTCCGCGCCCCGGGGAGGTCCTCGTGGGCACCACCGCCGCCCTCGTCTGCGCCTGGCCCGGCCACGCCCGGGCCGACGCCCCCGCGCGCCTCGGCCACGAGGCGGTCGGCGTGGTCCGGGAGGTCGGCCCCGGCGTACCGGACGCCTACCTCGGCCGCCGCGTCGCCGCCGAGGGCCGCGGCCGGCTCGCCGAGTGCTTCGCGCTGCCCGTGCGCGGCGCGGGGCTCGTACGCCTCCCCGACGCGATCACCGACCACCAGGCCCTCTACGCCACCGGTGCCCTCCCCACCGGCTTCGCCGCCGCCGAGGAGGCGGGCGTACGGGCCGGCGGGTGCGTGGCCGTCTTCGGACAGGGCCCGGTCGGACTCGGCGCGACGGTCGCCGCCGCACGGCTGCGCGGCGCGCGGGTCATCGCCGTGGAGCCGGAGCCCAAGCGCCAGCTGCTCGCCCTGCGGTTCGGGGCGGACGTCGTCGTGGACCCCGCCTACGAGGACTCCGCCGAGCGGATCAGGGAGCTGACCGGCGGCGCCGGCGCCGACTGCGCGGTCGTCGCCACCGCCGCACCGGGCGCCGCGCGCACCGCCCGCGCGGCCACCGCCCCGACCGGACGCGTCACCCACGCCCGCTGCGCCGCGGGCGACCGCCCCGGCTCGGGCGCGCGCGTCACCCGGATGCTCCGCCTGATCGGGGACGGGCTGCTGGATCCGACCGTGATGACCACCCACGCGTTCCCCTTCACCCGGGTGGAGGAGGCATTTCGGCGGCTTTCGGCGCGGGAGCCGGGCATGGTCAAACCACTGATCCGCTTCCCCTGACCCCTGCCCCCGCCCCCTGCCCCCGCCGCACCGCCCCACCCCAGGAGCCCGACGTGACCGCCACCCCCGTCACCCCCGAGGAACGCCTCGCCGAGGCCGGACTGAAGCTGCCGCCCACCCCCGCCCCGCTCGCCGTCTACGTACCGGCCGTGCGGAGCGGGAACCGCGTGTACACCTCCGGCCAGCTGCCGATGCTGGACGGCGCCCTCGCGCTGACCGGCAAGGTCGGCGCCGAGGTCACCCCGGAACAGGGCCAGGCGCTGGCCCGGCAGTGCGCGCTCAACGCCCTGGCCGCCGTCGTCTCGGTCGCCGGGGACCTGTCCGCCGTGAAGCGCGTGGTCAAGGTGGTCGGCTTCGTGGCGAGCGCCCCCGGCTTCACCGGCCAGCCGGGGGTGCTCAACGGCGCGAGCGAGCTGCTGGGCATCGCCTTCGGCGACGCCGGCATCCACGCCCGCAGCGCGGTCGGCGTGGCGGTGCTCCCCCTCGACGCCCCGGTCGAGGTCGAGATCACGGTCGAACTGCACACCCCGATGGCCGTCTGACCCGAACCCGCCGCGACCACACCCCACTCCGGCGAAAACCCCACCACGGAGCCCCGCCCCGATCCGCTACCCTGTCCCCTGGGCCGCCCTCACCAGCGGCCCAGCGCCTTCGTAGCTCAGGGGATAGAGCACCGCTCTCCTAAAGCGGGTGTCGCAGGTTCGAATCCTGCCGGGGGCACATGGGAAAACGGCCCGGAGCGATCACGCTCCGGGCCGTTTGACTGCACTGGCTGACGGCAACGAGGTCACGCACTCGGGCGCTGGCGCCTCAGCATCCGGTCCATGTGACTGATCGCTTCCCGCTTCGTGTCGTCCACAACATGTGTGTACACGTCCATGGTGATGCTGATCTGGCTGTGCCCGAGGATCTCCATGATGACCCTGGGCGCCACCCCGGCGGCGGTCAGCAGGGTCGCGCACCCGTGGCGGGCGTCGTGCAGGCGGACGACCCGAATGCCGGCGTCGGCCGCGACGCGGGTGAAGGCCCGGTAGACGTTTCGCGGCTCGACCGTCCGACCGTTCCGGGTGGCGAACACGGCCCCGCCCTCGGACCACGCCACGCCTGTCTCCCGGAACATCGCGCGCTGCCTGAGCCGGTGCCACCTCAGTGGGGCCATGCACATCGCGGGCAGCGGCACGACCCGCTGCCGGCGACTCTTCGGGTCGTCCTGGTAGAGCCGGCCACGTCGGCGCTGGGTCTGCTGGCGGACGTGAAGCACCCGGTTGTCCAGGTCGAGGTCGGACCAGCGCAGGCCGACCAGCTCACCGCGCCGGAGCCCCATCGCAATGGCGAGGACGAAGGCCGCGTAGAGGGCCTCCCCGCGTGCGGCCTCCAGGAATGCGAGCGTCTCCTCCAACGTCCACGGCCGCACCTCCCGCTGCTTCGCCCTCGGCGGCTCGACCAGGGACGCCACGTTCCGGGTGATCAACTCGTCCCGCACCGCACCAGAAAGTGCGGTGCGCAGTACGCGGTGGGCCTCCTTGGCCGTGGCCACCGTCTTCTCCTTCTGCACGCGGTTGAGGAAGCGGCGCACGTCGGCGGTGCTCAGCGCCTCCAGGCTCCGGGATCCGAGCAGGGGAACGAGGTGCAGCCGCACGTGGGTCTCGTACTTGTCGTAGGTGCTGAGCTTCCGGCGCGGCTCGACATGCTGCTCCAGCCAGTAGGGCAGCCACTCAGACAGGCGGGCGGACCGGGTGGGAGTCGGAACCCCCTGCCGGTCCCGCAGCACCAGTTCCTGTCGCTTCTCGTCGCACTCCTGCCAGGTCTTGCCGTAGACCGTCTTACGAGCGCGGGTGCCGTCCGGCTGCGGTACGTATACCCGGGCCTCGTACCGGCCGTCCTTGCGCTGCCAGATACTGCCGGCGCCGTTGGGGTTCTTCTTGCCTGCCATCAGGCAGCGGCCTCCAGTTCGGTGTCGATGAAGCGGCGCACGGCGTCGGAGGGAATCCGGCGGGCACGGCCGATGGTGATGCTGGGGAGTTGCTTGGAGCGGATCAGGTTGTAGACCGAGTGCCGACCGAGCTTGAGGGCGGCCATGGTCTCTTTGACCGTCATCAGCAGGGGTGGAGGCGGAAGCGCGCTGGACACTGGGCTCTCCTGTCTCTGGGCATGGCGGGGCCGGATCAGGGGCCTCGTACGGCCGTACCTGTCCGAGGTTGGGATTTCTGCGTCACCGCGTCGCCTGTGTCATTCGGCGCCTTGACCTGCGGTTTTCGGTGACTGATGGGGGTGGGCTGTGTCACCGACCTGTGTCACCTCGGGCGCTGTATGACACAGGCCGGTGACGTGGGTGACGGGTGGTGACACAACCAAAGGGCATCTGTGTCACCCCCGTATCCGCAGGTCACATGCGGTTTTCTGGCTGGTGGTGTCGTGGGTGACGCACCTTTCCCTCTCTTAGGAAAAGAGGCGGGGTGGTGTCTGTTGTCGTGCGCGCCTTCGGGCGAAAGAAGGAGCCGCAAGCGGCACGACCCTTTGAGCGGCGTTCCGCCGGAAGAGCAAGAAGAGCACCCGCGGGCCAAGGGGCCGGGTGCTCTTCTTGCCTGTGCCTGGCGGGCCGGCGGCCGGTCCGGTCAGAACATCGGGGCGGTCTGCGCCGGTACGGTTGCGGCCGTTCGGACCATTTCGATGTAGCGGGCGGCTTTGGTGCGGCCCCAGTCGACGAGGACGCCGCGCGCGGCCAGGGTCGGCTGAAGCCGCTTCAGCCGGTCGGAGAAGACCTTGCCGGTGGTCGGCCAGCCCTTGGGCAGCGGGCGGAAGTCCTCGCCCGCGTAGAGCTGGGTCAGGGCGTGCAGCCACTCGGTGGAGGTCATCCGGACTTCCTCGCCCGCCTCAAGCCCGGCGGCGTGCTTGAGGACGGTCTGGGCAAGCAGGTCGCCTTCGATGACGTCGTCGTTAAGGTCGTCCAGGCTCGCCCGGTAGGCGGTCAGGGAGCTGAGGCCGGTGGCGGTGTCGAGCTGGGCGCACAGGTGCGCGAAGTCCGCCATGCGCAGGTCGGTGGGGGTGTCGGCCTCGGTGGCCCGCACCTTGACGGCGAGGTCCAGGATCGAGCCGAGGATGACGGGCAGGGCCGGGGCGTACTCCGCCCACAGCTCAGCCTCCGTCCTGCGGACCTGGGGCCGCACCAGCCGCAGGGGCAGGAGGCGTTCGGCGAGGTCGGGGCGGATGACGCCCACGTCGATGCCGGTCAGCAGCAGGGGCCGGCGGTAGCGGGAGCGGACCACGTCCCCGTCGGTGAACAGCGCGCGCTTGATGCTCTCGGCGCCGGTGACGATGCAGCACATCAGGTCGGACAGGTCCGGCGGCAGGTGGGAGAGGTTGTCCAGCGCGGTGATCCACCCGGCCGCCACGGCGGTGATCAGGTTCTCCTCGTCCTTCGGCGCTCGCCGCAGGTCGCCGGTCATGCCTTCGATGATCCG
Source organism: Streptomyces sp. NPDC048606 (assembly GCF_040650855.1). Classification (NCBI taxonomy): domain Bacteria; kingdom Bacillati; phylum Actinomycetota; class Actinomycetes; order Kitasatosporales; family Streptomycetaceae; genus Streptomyces; species Streptomyces sp. NPDC048606. The sequence continues at coordinate 257,882 of NZ_JBEZIB010000009.1, forward strand.
GACGAGCATCCGGCCGGCGGTGGACTTGCCCGCGCCCTGGGGGCCGGTGAGGAACGGGGCGGGGACGGGCACGGAGGGCTCCAGGCAGCCGATCAGCCACGCCAGGGCGAGGCACTCGCTCTCGGCGTTGGCGAAGTTGCACAGCCGCAGCAGAGCGTCGAGGCCCTTGCCGTTGGTGTCCTTCGCCGGCAGCGGGAGTTCGCCGGTGAGCTGGGTACGCCGCCAGCACACTTCGCGGGGATCGGGGACGCGGATGTCCCAGCCAGCGGGGTGGATACGGACGGACTTGCCGTCGTCGCGGCCCAGGTCCAGCCACGTCGCGCCGTCGAACCCTGGAGCCACACGGAGGTAGGTGGACTGGACGTCCTGGCTGAGGGCGAGTGCTTCGATCAAGTCGAGTGCCTCCTTGAGTGCGGTCCCGTTGAAAGAGCCTTTGCCGTCGTTGAACAGGCCGACCATGAGTTCCTGCCGGTGGCTGCCCGAGGTGCCCTGGGAGCGGATGGGCCGGGCGACGGGGTGGCCGTCGCGCTGGGCGTAGACGGTGCCTTCGGTGGTGCGGAAGTACCGGAAATGGTCCTGCGCGTAGTCGGTGATGATCAGGCGTGCCGGGGTCTTGTTGTCCTCGTCGGACACGGTCACACTCCGAGCTTCGTCAGGGCGTTGGCCCAGGCCGTCTCGCAGTGCCGCGGGGACTCCCCCTTGGCCTGCGCGGCGGTGAACAGCCGGCCGATGTGGGCGTCGGTGATGCAGCCGCACCGGCCGTGGACGGACAGCACCGCGAGGAAGGTCCGGTAGACGGTTCGGTGGATGGCTTCGGACGCACCGGTGATCCGCTGCTCCGCCATGGCGATCCCGCGCTCCAGGTAGGCGGGCGAGCGGTGCGGGCACTCCCCACCCCCGACCAGGGCCGGCACCGTCACGGTGCCGCCCTGCCGGACGGGGGCGGGTTCCTTCACGGCCAGGGCCCGCACGGCGTCGGGCAGGGCGGTCATGGTGCCGGTGCCGGGGCCCCGCCATCGGGCGTAGGCCATGCAGGACTTGATGTCGACGCCGTCACGCACCGCGTTCGGGGAGGTCATGGTGCCCTGGTAGATCCAGTGCTCGCCCCGCGTGGTCTCCACCGTCCGCGTGGCGGGAAGGATCTCGCGGGCCCAGTCGACGGCCGCCGTGTGGTCGAGGTCCACGACGGTGTAGCCAGCGCCGCCGGGGTGGTAGGCAACTCCGTCGGCGTACCGCCACGCACGCGCCCACGTCGGGGAGGCGAGGACTTCCACGTCGGTGGTGGCGGCGGCCCAGCCGTGACACGGCGCCGGGCAGGCGCACGGGCCGGCGGCGAGCATGTTCGGACGGTCCCCGCATACGCCGTTCTTGCAGGCGGGGCAGTTGGCCACCGGCCGCTTCGCACGGCTCAGGGGCAGTGCGGGAAGCCCGAGTTCGGCGAGCCACAGGGCGGTGCGCAGGTGGCCGGTCGCGCGGATCATGCGACCACCCCGGTCCGGACGTGGTCCAGGAGCGTCCGGCCGATCCACCGGCTGTAGGCCGGGGGGATGGCCTCGGTCAGCTCCTCCCGCACATCCGTCCACGTGATGCCCATGGCGGTCTGCATCTCGGGGATCGTGGCCTTGCCCCCGCCCGCCCCGTACGCCGCGACGTACGGGCCGTCGCGGTAGATGCCGTGGCGCCACCCCCGGACGTAGCCGCGGTGGCGGGGGTGAGCGGGCTGGGCGGTGGTCCAGCGGCCGAGTTCGAAGACGCGGTGGCGCAGGACGCCCAGGCCGAACATCTCGCCGCACAGCCGCAGGTCGGGTCGGACGGGGGCCGTACCGGTGGGCTGCTCGATCACGTACGGGAGCCCGGTCGCGTCGAGGAGCACACGGAGTTCGGGGATGAGCTGGGGGTGGGTGCGGCCCCAGCCGCGGGAGGCGTTCGTGCCGACGGTGAGCGCGCATCCGGCCTGGCACGGCGGCGAGGCGTGCACGGCGCTGTAGCGGCGGATCTCCCCGGACCCGATCAGGTCCGCGAGGACGGTGAGGGCGTCGCCCTGGTGGAAGGGGTACGGGTAGCGGGCGGAGCGGTCGACGAGGTCGACGCCGTGGACGCTGAAGCCGGCGTCCGTGTAGCCGCGGGCTGCGCCGCCGGCGCAGCAGAACAGGTCGAGGAGTAAGGGCCGTTCCCTGTTGCGCTGTCGCGGAACGAGGGCGTGTTGGGTCATGCTGGTCTCTCCAGTTCTTGAGTGTTCTGGATGAGAGCGGCCCCGGTCATTGGCGTGAGGGGGCCGCTCTCGGTTGTTTTCAGGCGAAGTGGACGGTCATGGCGTCGCGGCCCATGCGCTTGCCCGCGGTGGCGTGGGCGTCGTCGTGGGCGGTGTCGCGGCGTCGGTCGCAGACCAGGAGCCCGTCGGGGGTGAGGGTCCAACCGTCGTTGCCGTCGAAGCCGGGGTCGGTGACGTACTCGACGGCCTCGGCGGGGGTGTCGAGGTGGGGGGTGTGTCCCTCGTAGTGCTCGGAGTTTCCGCACAGGTCGCAGACGGCGATGTAGCAGGTCACGCGGCGGGTGGCCATGGGTTCTCCCTTGCCGGGTCAGTGGCCGTTGTGGGCGGCGGTGCCGGGGCACTCGTAGCCGGGGCAGTCACAGCCCAGGCATTCGGGGCACTCCTCGGTGTCGCACTCGTCGCAGTAGGTGTGGTCCATCGGTGCTCCTGTTCAGCGGTGAGGGCGGCCCCGACAACGCCGGGGCCGCCCTCGTGTCCGTCGGGTGGGGTGGGTCAGATGTTCTGGTGGTGGGCGCGCTGGATGGCGGCTTCCCAGACGGAGCGGACCTCGGGTCCGGTGTGGTTGTCGTTCCAGGCGGGGATGGATTCCCACTGCGTGCCGTGTTGGCGGCGGGCTTCGTCGAGGAGGAGGTTTCCGGCGTCGCGGTAGGCGGTGTTGCGGGCGCCGGCGGCGGCTCGGAGGGCGCCGATGGAGCAGCGGGCGCCTTCGGGGTGGATGAGGCGGTGCTTGGCCCAGCCGTGGGTGTCGAGGAAGCTCAGCGCGTTGGTGAGCGTGGTCTCGACGGCGCCGGGGTGGTGGGCAGGCGGGGCGGCGGCCAGGATCGCGGCGACCGCCGCCGGCGCGGCCGGGGCCGTCGGGGCGACGACCGGTTGCGGGTTGGGGTCGAGGAGCTGGAACGCCCGCTCGTACAGGTCGGAGTCGATGGCGGTGAAGCTGGCTTCGGTGCGGGTGTTCATGCGGCCCTCCACAGGCTGCTCTCGTTGATGACCTCGCCCCGCTTCTTCAGTTCGGACAGCCGCGGCTTGACGTGCTTGACGCCTGTTCCGAGCTTGCGGGCGATGGTTTCGGCGGTCATGGGCATGGAGTGCTCCCGAAGGAGTTCGAGGATTCGGGGCTTGATCTGCTCCTGTCCGTCCAGGCCGCCGACCCCCACGGGTCCGTCGGGGTCGGTCTGGGTGGTCTCGGCGCGCTGTTGGGGAAGGTCGGCCGTCGGGCGCTTCTCGGCCTTGGCGATCAGGTCGGCGAGGCTGCCGATCAGGTTCTTGCCGCGCTGATCGACCATCGCCGTCTGTGTGATCGCGTCCCGCAGGCGCCAGGCCTCGCAGTCCTCGATGTCGACCGGGGGCTGGTTGGCGGCGAGGGAGACGGGCGGGACGTCGAGGTGCAGGGAGCGGAACTGGACGGCTTGGGATCCGGGGGTGAGGAGGTAGCCGAGTCCGAAGGTGCCGTCCTCGGGCGCGGCGGCGGCTTCGGTGTCCAGGCCGCTCATGTCCCGATCGGCGACCTTGGCGTACTGGCCGGGCCACGTCGAGGGGATCGACGCCAGGTCGATCCCCTCCGCGCCTTCGACGGCGTTCGCGCCGACGAGGGAGCCCTGGCCCTTCGCGCAGCGCAGGAAGACGGCGCCGCCGCCGATCAGGAGCTGGGAGCGGATGATCGTGGAGTTGCCGAGGTCTTCGGCGAGCGGGGTTTGAGTGGCCAGGATGACGCCGATCCCGCGCTTGAGGGAGCGGCGGACGAGCTGTTCCACGATGGCCTTGGCTTCCGCGTGGTACTGCGAGGACGTCGCCAGGAGCATGTGGGCCTCGTCGATGACGGTCAGGACTACCGGGTCGACGAAAGGGAACCGCGGGGAGTGGTAGCGGCTCTCGCGGTCGAGCATGAGGGCGTAGGCCAGGCGCAGGGCGCCCATCGCCTCGTCCAGGCCGTCCCCGCAGTGGGCCGCCAAGGGGGCGCCAGCGATGGTGCCGGCCTGCGGGGACGACAGGATCACCGCGATCCGTGAACGATGGGCAGACAACAAGATCTGTTCCAGCACTCCGGACTTTCCGGAGCGGGATCCGCCGACGAGGTAGAGGTGGCGGGCCCCGGATCCGGGCTGGGCCAGGGGGACAAGGGCGGCGCGGCCGTCGATGTAGGTGCCCAGGCGGACGTAGCCGCGGGAGTCGATGGACAGCTCGTCCACAACTGTGGAGAGCATCGTGCCGTGCATCAGCGCGTGCTCCCGCATCACCCGCACCCCCACCTGCGACGGCAGGTCCATGGGGGCCAAAGCGATCTGGATGCTGGACAGATGGAGGTTGCCCGCGAGATCCGCGAGGTTGACCGTGCCGATGGCCTTTCGCTCGCGGGTAGCGACTCCTTCCCAGTCCTGGGGTCCGTCGTAGCGGGTGAGGGTGAGCTTGGTGCCGGGCATCGCTCCGTCGGGGATGGCGACGTGCGCGGCCCACAGCTCCTCAGGCGACGTCGGGGCGCCCGCCGCGATCTGCGGTGCCACCGAAGGCTTCTTGATGATGTGGACGGTGACGGGCAGGGCGTTCGGGGCGTAGTGCTTGGGGTCTCCCAGCTCCACCTGCGAGATGGGGATTCCGTAGACCGACGCGATGTCCGCGGCCTTCACCCGGACCTGCTGCCCCTGCGCCACGGTGATGATTCCCGTGAACGACACGTGATCGGCGCCGACGTCGAGGGTGAGGTGTTCGAGTCGGGCGCCGGGCTGGATGAGCTTGCGGCCCTCGGTCTGGGTGGGCCCGCAGACGAATTCGGCCCACCACGCGGCGATCATCTGCGCCTGCGAGGACTGCCCCGCCGTGGTGGTCGTGGTGGTGGCGGGGAGCGTCGGGAGTACGGCGGCGGTGTTGCGGTGGTGGGCCAGGGCGGCGGCGCTGGCCGGCACGGCGAGCCCGAGGGCAATGAGGGGGTCCATGCCGGAGGCGAGGATCTGGTGGGCGGCGATGCCGGATCCGGTGGCGGTGATCCCGCAGGCGATCAGCGACCGGAGCACGGGGGCGGAGATGCTGACGGCCCAGGCGCCCGCTCCGGCCGCGGCGGCGGCGAGAGCGGACCAGGGGCCGACCGTGACCGCGCCCAGGGCGAGGGCTGCGGGCGCG